>CAMZLS010000097.1 GCA_947311765.1 uncultured Helicobacteraceae bacterium | reverse complement strand
CTTTGGATTATTAAGTTACCTTCATCTTTAGTTTCTTGATTTCCTAAATCTAAGTCAATTAAAAGTAAATCATATTCAGAAGTAGCAGGGTATCCTACATTCTTTTCAAATGCTTTAAAGTTAACAATATCTGTAATATTACTCTCAAAGCCTAAATCATCAATGTATTTTTTAACAAGTCTTTTATCTCTTCGTATTGATGTAGGATGATCTTCTATCCATAAAATTTTATACTCTAATTTCATATTTTTAACCTAATTTTAAATTTTATACCTTTTTCTAACTTATCAACTTCTATGCTAGATTTATTCATTTCTTCTAAAATTTCTTTTACATGATATAGACCGAGTCCAGAACCACTTGTTGTTGTCACCCCCATACCAAATATGGATTCAGGGTCTATAATGGCTACATCTAAACCTTTACCATTATCTTGATATTCAAATTCTAAATTATCACTTTGATGAAACTTTATAACTACATTTGTAGCTTTTGCTTTTTTTGAGTTGTTTAATAAGTTATCAATTATTATATTGATTTTGATTGGTTCAAATTCACATATATGTTTTAAGCCATTTGTTTCTACATTTATTTTTAATTCTTTATTTGTAGTGATTTCATAAATATTTATAATATAACTATCAATAAACTGAACTATATCTTTTGTTACTGTATTAGCCGTAGATAAAAAATCTTCTCTTGTTATATATTTGTTGATTAAAGAGATTTTATCTAATTCAAATGATGCATCTTTTAAATACTCATAAACTTCATTATCTGAAAATTTGACATCTTTTAGCATATCTACGACATCCAATATACAATCTTTTGCTGTTTTTGTATAAAGTCCTATATGGTGCTGAAATGCTATTAATTCTTTAACATCTTTGGATTGAACTGTTTTTAAATATGTAAGTTCTTCCTCTTTCTTTTTAGTTAAAGTTTTTTCTTTAGTTAATAGCTTTTTTAATTGCTCTTTTTCGTTATTAAGTACTATTATTTTATTGTCAAGTGCTTTGTAAGACTCCTCCTTGTCAATCATATCATCAATTAATTTAGCACTATCTTTTTGACTAATTAAAAGAGAAACTTTTTTACTTAATCTTTTATCATCAATCATCAAAGAGAGTTTTTTTGCGAATTTTTTTAAATTATTTGATATGGCTGATTGTGGTAATTTTGCAAACTCTTTTAAAAATTTTATAATATTCTTTTGAGTCTGCAAATCATCTTTTTCTACTGTTAGATAGCTTAATATTTTTACATCAATATATAAATCTAAACTATTTTTTACATCTATTCCCATAATTTTAAATATATTTTGACTAATATTGACTTTTTTTTCTTCTTCTGAAAGTAAATATACCTCTTTGTCTTTACTCCAATCATCTTTTAGTATAAGTTCTCTTATATATGACTCTGTATATTGTTTAGGAACACTATCCCATCGTATTCCACTCACTACATATCTCTCTAGTCTTTTTAGTGTTTTATAAAAAAATCCATTATTCTTTTTTTGAGCTGTTGTTGATTTTGTTGAAACATGAATAAGTTGCTTAAATTTTTCATTATGAACAATGCCTTCGCGACTAGAAATAATATGATACTGTTCATCTCTATCTTCTATCTCAATTCGACCTATAACTTCTCTATTACTTAAATATCTATTTCTTCCCTGATTTTTTCTTACTTCCATACCAAAGGCATCATTATCTATATCTCCATAGGGAGGTATTCTAAAACCATTTATAAATAGATAAACAGACCCAAATTCTACACTTCTCATCTGCATCTGTTTTTGAAAATATGCTTTAGCATAAGGATTTAAGTACATTAATATAATTTTCAAATTTTTCAAGTCAGGAAATTCTATATTTTTTTCTATTGTTTTAAAGACAATTTTATCTCTATCTTTCAGCTGTGTTATTATTTGAGTTCCATCTTTGCTTATCACAGATTGTATATATGTTGTATCAAAATCTAACTTATCAAAAAACTTATTTGTAATTTCTCCATTTATTTTTTTATAATATGCCGTTTCATTTTTATCATCTATCTCTTTTACATGTAAGTGTATTTTAAAACCACCACTATCAACTTGACTTTTATTTATTAATTTTTCAAGAGAAGCTTTTAATGTAGAGAACTTTTGATAGTTAAGTACTTCATTAAATAAGCTATTTTGATTGATTTTAATCCATTTCGCTCGTAAGTTTACTATCTGCACTATAGTACCTGAACTTGCTATTTTATATTGTGTTTGTTTAGTAACATCTTCTTTTGTTACTTCTCTTAATTTCATTGGTATTTGATTTATTTCGACACTGTAATCTTCGATGCCTTCAAAATCTTCCCAATTAATCTGAAGTTGATAAATCTTTTTGTCTTTTTGTTTAGTAAAAATATTGAGTTGTTTCCCAAGTCTATCACATGAAAATCTTCCTATGCCTTTATTCCCTGCTTGTAAGCGATTATTTTGTGCATTTTGCACTCTTTTAATAGAGTATGCTAAATTAAGCCATTTATATAAGATATCATCTTTTGACATCCCTTTGCCATTGTCAGATATGATAATTTCATGATTTATTGCATCTGCACTTTTTAAGTTTTTAAACTCTACATCAACTTTTGATGCACCTGCATCATAAGAGTTTTTTACAAGTTCCATTACTGCTACACTATCATCGTTAATAAGTTCTTTACCAATAATATTTTTAATATTTACATGAGATAAAAAATGAACATTCTTCCATTCTGTAGTAGCCATTATAATAAATCCTTTAAAACTAACCCAGCCTGCTCAGCAAAAAGTGGAGGAATAGCATTACCTATTTGTGTGTATCGTGGTACATCTACTTTTCTTCGCTCCCCACCTGTTGTATAGTTGCCTTTGAACTCATAGTTGTCTGGGAAAGATTGAATTCTTGCATACTCTCGTACTGTTAAAATTCTAGGCTCGCAATAATGTATATAGTCATCAGGTAAAGTGGTAAGAGTTGGTGCGCAAGAGTTTTTGCATAAAGGAACAACTGTATGCTTTTTTAAGTTATATTTTTTTTTGACTGCATCACTTATAGATTTATTTGGAATTGAGTTGTTAAGTATATATTGAAATTTTTCTACTGTCTCTTGTCGATGCTTTGCAAATCTATGGCTATCAGCTACTCTGTTTGTTAGAGGTTTTCCTTCTCTCATTAGTTTTTGATAATCACTTTGAGATTTTGAATAAACACCCGCATTAAGTCTTTTTGTATCTGGAGATTTAACTTCACCGTGTGATTGCAATAAGTCAGAGATAGCATCACTTAGTGATGTTTTATCTTTGTTGAGTTTATTATCCTTGAAAAATTTAGCTCTGTTTTGCTTAATTGATTCAAAAAAATCCTCAGCTTTGCCTTTTTTTGTTCCAACCAAAATAAATCTTTGCCTTTTTTGAGGAACACCATATTCAGAAAAATCAACAATAGTTCCAGAAACATCATAACCTAAACTTTCAAGTTTACTCACAACATAAACAGAGTATGCTTCTCCTCTTTTATTGCCTTTTTTAAAACCAATAGTAAATCCCTTTACATTTTCGAAAAATAAAATTTCTGGTTGTACTAATTCTACAAATTTTATATATGAATCTATTAGCTTATTTCTATCATCTTTCTCTCTTCTTCTCCCTGCCATGGAAAAACCTTGACATGGTGGTCCACCTGCAATGAGTTTAATTTTTCCTCTTAAGGAGATTAATTTATCTTCATAATTTTCTATAACTGCATTAATGTCATGGTTCTTTTTTTCTAACCAATCTGGCCAGTTGAAATTTTTATTTTTATCTATTTGATTATATTTTAGAGTTTCAAAAGCATCTTCACTTTTTTCTATAGCAAATAAACCTTTCCATCCTGCTTTGTGTAAACCCAACGCAAGACCACCACAACCAGAAAACAAGTCAATATATGTTAAAGATTTCATCTGTGGATGCTCTTGGATAAATTTGTAAGATTTTTTTTATTCATTTTCTTGCATCTCTAGTAGTAAAGCGTACTTCATGTAAGAGCTAAATGCCGATATAACAGCTACATTCCAGCCATGGATGCCATGAAAAGCACCGCCTTTTAAGATAAGTGCTTTAAAAAGAGCACCGATACCATGCGTAAACGGATCAAGCATGTGAGCACGTTTGCCATCTTTAAAAGCGAGTTTTGCTCCACGGGTGATAAATTTGTGCGTAGTTTGAATCATCTGTGAATAGTTCTCGTAAGAGTAGTGTAGCATATCAGCTTGGAGCGCTTTGACCTTGGATGTCTCTACTTTTGCATGACCACCTGCTGTTGAAAAGGCGCATTTTTCTCTATTATAAAGTCTAGTGACTCTATCGGGATACCAAAGTTTGATAAAATGTTTCCCGATATATGTTTTTCTAGCAAAGGAGAAGGCATCATAAGGAGTTGTATCTAAGTCAAGATTTTTTATAGCTTCAATAGCCTTGCTATCGAGTCTCTCATCAGCATCTATGCTGAGTATCCATCTGTTTGAAGCCAGAGGCGCACCAAAAGCTTTTTGTGCTCCATCGCCAAGATATCTCTGTTTTATAACTTTAGCGCCTAGTGCCTCAGCAATCTCACAAGTTTTGTCACTACTAAGTGAATCAATAACTAAAATCTCACTGCACACTTCTTTAAGGGAGAGAATACACTCTTTTATATTTTTCTCTTCATTAAGAGTAATGATAGTTGCTGTTATATCTGCTTTCATTACTTGATTTTAGCGTATATGATATAAACATTATGTTAAAATGTCATCATTAAGGCACCAAAAAATAAGGAATTCAATGAAATATCTAGTTACAGGAAGTGCAGGTTTCATTGGCTACTTTTTAACATTGCGACTGCTTGAGCGTGGCGATAGCGTAGTCGGTATAGATAATCTTAATGACTATTATGATGTAAATCTCAAATTAGGACGCTTAAAAGAGCTTGGAATAGACGATATCAAAAATCCAAAATCAGATAAATATCGCAATTTTATCTTTAAAAAGATAGATATATCAGACCATGAGCTAGTAAATACACTTTTTGAAGAAGAAAAATTTGATGCTGTATGCCACTTAGCAGCACAAGCAGGGGTACGCTACTCCATAGAAAATCCGCGCACCTACATCCAGAGCAATGCCATGGGTTTTTTAAATATTTTAGAAGGGTGCCGTCATTATAATGTGCTTAACCTCTGTTTTGCGTCAAGCTCTTCAGTGTATGGGCTTAATCAGTCACAACCTTTTAAGACATCAGATAGCACAGACCATCCCGTAAGTCTCTACGCCGCAACAAAAAAAGCCAATGAGATGATGGCGCATACCTATGCGCATCTTTATGGCATACAAGCTTCAGGCGTGCGTTTTTTTACAGTTTATGGTCCTTGGGGACGACCCGATATGGCTCCGATGCTCTTTAGTGATGCCATCTTAAATGGACGAGCTATAAAAGTGTTTAATGGGGGAGAGATGAGTAGGGATTTTACCTATGTTGAAGATATCGTTGATGGGCTTATCTCCATCCTTGATAATCCCATTAAACCAGATAGCTCTTGGGATGCTTCTCATCCACGAACAGATATCTCATCCGCACCCTATAAAATTTATAATATCGGTAATAATCATCCTGTAAAACTGATGGATTTTATAGAGATATTAGAAAATGAACTAGGTGAAAAGGCACAAAAAGAGATGCTTCCTATGCAAGCAGGTGATGTTGTTTCAACCTATGCTGATGTGACAGATTTGATAGAAAAATTTAATTATAAACCCTCTACACCACTTCAAGAGGGAGTACGAGCCTTTGTCAAGTGGTATAAAGAGTTTTACGCAGATAAAGAGGATTTATGAGAGTAGCTGTTGTTGTTAAAAGCTTAAAAATAGGCGGTATGGAGAGAGCAGCCATCAATCTTGCAGATACTTTTTCGCTTGAAGGGCATGAGAGTCATCTTATTTATCTCAAAGACAATGATAGAGCCTTATCACCAAATGAGTCTGTAAAAGTGCATCTTTTTGAGATAGAGAAAATTCTTAAAAAAAGTGGAATTGGGGCAATTTTAAATCTGTTTGCTAAACTTTTCAATGGGATTATTCGTCACAGTTATTTCTATTTTCAAGGTTTTTTATTGACTCCTATTTTTATGTGGAAGATGAAAACTTTAGAGAGAGAGTTTGGAAAGTTTGATCTTGTTTTGATACGTGGTCAGGGTACTTTTGAGATGATTTGGCGATATAATGAGCCAGAAGTTGTGATACAACAGGTCAATATACTCAGAGAGTACAATACCTTTTTAAGTGACTTCTTTAGGCGAAAAATCTTTTCAGACAAACAGATAGTCTGTAATGCGCCAAGTGTAAAAAAAGATATCGAACCTGGATTTAGCAGAAGTGGCGTTGTGCCAAAAAGCTTACATGTAATCCCTAGTCCTATCAACGCAAAACTCATTCAAGAACGCTCACAAGCCTATGATATAGACTTTGATGCAAAATATATCATAAATATAGGACGTTTTGCGCCTGTAAAAAATATCTCTTTACTTATAGAAGCCTTTGCTTATGCGCAAAAGCATCTAGGCTTAAGACATAAGCTTGTACTTGTGGGAGATGGAGGGCTTCGCAAAAGTTTAGAGGAGCAAGCCAAAAATCTTGAAGTTGAGGAGAGTGTCCATTTTACGGGTGCTTTGACAAATCCTTATCCGTGGTTACAAGGAGCAGATCTCTTTGTCTTTACCTCCAAAAACGAGGGACTTCCAAATGTCTTGCTAGAAGCTTTGGCATGTGGAGTTGATATAGTCTCCACAAGAGGTAGAGGCGGTACACTTGATATCATGTCAGGAGAGTTGGCAGATAATCTAACAGATTTTGATGTTGAAGAAGTTGCGCAGAAGATTATGCAGGTTTTAGGTGAGAGTGGACGAATAAAACATCAAGTATTTTTAGAGCCATATACCCCTAAGGCTGTGGTGCAAAAATATATAGATACTTTTATAAGCAAGTGAGTTAGATGCTCTTTAACAGCTACGAATTCATATTTCTCTTCTTACCACTAAGCTTTTTTATATACTTCTATCTCCTAGAAAGACGCTTAGTTCTCGGAGCAAAAGCCTTTTTGGTTTTTGCCTCACTCTTCTTTTATAGCTGGTGGAATATAAGTTACCTTCCCATTATCCTAAGCTCAATGCTCTTTAATTATGTCATAGGAAATAGCCTTAATGATAAGCTCAACCATATAAAAACAGATAAAAAATACCTTTTGACTTTTGGAATTGTTGCAAACTTGGCTCTGCTTGGATACTTTAAATATGCAGACTTTTTTATAGAAAATATAAACCTTCTCTCAAACACAGATATATCACTCTTACATGTAACACTTCCTCTTGCAATATCTTTTTTCACCTTTCAGCAGATTGCTTATCTTGTGGACTCTTATAGAGAAGAGACAAAAGAGTATGACTTCTTAAATTATGCACTCTTTGTCACCTTCTTCCCACAACTTATAGCAGGACCGATAGTACACCATAGTGAGATGATGCCTCAATTTGCCTCACGCTCGAACTTAGTAAAAAGATATAAAAATATCGCTACAGGACTCTTTGTCTTTTCTATAGGAATATTTAAAAAAGTCATCATAGCAGATACCTTTGCAGTATGGGCAACAAACGGCTTCGATATAGCACAAAGTTTAAATATGATAGAGGCATGGGCTACCTCACTCTCATACACCTTCCAACTCTATTTTGATTTTAGTGGCTACACAGATATGGCGATAGGCGCAGCCTTGCTCTTTAATATAAAACTGCCTATAAACTTTAATAGCCCCTATAAAGCCCTCACTATTCAAGAGTTTTGGAGACGCTGGCATATCACACTCTCACGCTTTTTAAAAGAGTATCTCTATATCCCCCTAGGAGGGAATCGTAAAGGCTCACTCAGAACTTATACAAACCTCTTAACAACCTTTATCATAGGCGGTATCTGGCACGGAGCAGGATGGGGTTTTGTCTTTTGGGGATTTTTACATGGTGTAGCTTTAGTGTTAAATAGACTTTGGCAAACCCTAGGGCTTAAATTACCTACGGTTTTAGCTTGGTTTATCACCTTTAACTTTATCAATATCACTTGGGTCTTTTTTCGAGCCAAAGAGTGGGGTGATGCTGTGAAGGTTTTGGAGGGGATGTTTTTTGGGAGTCTTGGTTTTCATATCGAGTCTAAAACCTTACTATGGATAGCTTTGGCTTTTCTTGTTGTTTTGGCTTTTGAAAATAGCTATGAGCTCCATAAGCGTTTTAAGCTAAGCTATAAAAATCTTCTTTTTACCTTAGTTTTACTCTATCTTGCACTAGAACAGTTAAGCTCTTTTAGTGAGTTTTTATATTTTAATTTTTAGGGAATGTTTTGAGAGCAAAAAAATTTTCACTTATCATTGTTGCCTTTGCATTTTTGCTACTGCTAATAGCAGCACTCTTACATTCACAAGATTTTGCATATAATGAAAACACTCTGCTTTTGCAGTACCAGTTAAAAAAATTGAAAAAAAATCTTCATACAGATGTCGAAACTATTATCGTTGGTGATAGTTCTGCTGGAAACGCAATTGATGCTTCATACTTTTCACAATTAAGTAAAAGTCAGACACTCAATCTCGCGCTTACAGGAAGTTATGGACTTATAGGCACTTATAATATGATGCAACGCGCACTTCAAGAGCATAAAGAGATACAAAATGTTCTTATCATGCAGAGTTTTGATGTGTGGTATAGACCACTTTCACTAACGAGTTATTTCAAGACACGAGTAACACCACTGAGTGATATGAAAGCTATTATTGATAATATCTATTCACAATATCTTGCCTATATTTTGAATATTAAAGAGCTTAATTGCTTTGTAAAGTATCTGACTAAGGAGCCTCATTATAGTATTGATACAGCGCACGATTTTTTAAAAATAAAGGCAGCCACTTACGCAAATACCAAGAAAAAATTTCGAGAGAGTAATCGTCTTAAAGAGGGCGTAGATGGTGATAAGATAGCGATATTAAAGCGTATAGATGCTCTGTGTGGCACAAAAAAATTGCACTGTAGCTATCTTCATGGACCCTTACATGTAAGCTTAGTGCAAAAAGATAGTACAATCATAAACAGTATCAATAAAATTTTGACTCAAAGCATGAAAAACATACATTTTAATCCAATGCCTTATGCAGTAGCGCAGAGAAAACTTGGAGACTCCAACGACCATATGGATATCGCCTTTAAAAAAGAGAGTACCAAAGAGATTTATGAGAGAATGAAAAAGGAAAAAAATTGAGTTACAGATATAAAATCAGCAGTCATTTTAAAAATTTTAAAAATATCCTATTTGATATACAAAGATATTTTAACGCTTCAAACGAGAGCATCCACAAAGCACGCAATGAGCTCCGTATAGCAGAGATTGAAGGAGAAAAAGTTGTTATCAAAGCCTTCAAAGTGCCCCATCTTATTAATCAGTTTGCTTATGCCTATATCCGTGATGGAAAAGCCCGTAAATCGTATGACAACGCCATAGCGCTTCAAGCCTTACATGTAAACACTCCAGAGCCTATCGGTTTTATTGAATTTTACCGTTTTGGAGTTCTTAAAGAGAGTTATTTCCTCGCCAAATATGAGGCGTATGATTTTACTATTCGAGAGGCTTTTCACCATAAGATAGACGATTGGAGTGAGGTCATCCAAGCTTTTACTGCCTTTACTTACGACTTACATGTAAAGGGTGTTTGGCATGTGGACTACTCCCCTGGAAATATTTTAATCACAAGAGTAGAACAAGGCTATCACTTCTCTTTGGTTGATATCAATCGCATGGAGTTTAAGAAGGCAGAAGGCTATGAGGGCTTAGAAAACTTTGCCAAATTTTGGGCAAAAGAGGAGGATTTAAAACTCTTAGCTTCTGAGTATGCCTCTTTAGCCTCTCTGGATGAAAGCAGAGCTATTGAAGTAGCTCTCGCCTCAGCGCAAAAACTACAAGCCAAGACAAATCTCAAAAGAAAACTTAAAGGGAAGTAGGCTGTATGCTCTTTAAGTAATAGACCAAATATAATTACAAATCCAATGAGAAGAGAATTCTGCAATACACTAATAATAGAGATTAAATCTTCATTTTTATTTATAATATTGGGTAATCATTAAGCGCTTTTTTTACCTCTTGAAACTGCTCTTGTCTTCTTTTTCTATCAGAAGATAACATATAAGGATGTTGCAAAGCCTCATTGCTGACTGCTTTCCACCGTTTCACAGAAGCAAAAAGAGAGTCTGCAAAAAAGGTCATCGTAGGAGTGCCAACAAGAGCCGCAAGATGATATGTCCCCGTAGAGGTGCTCACGAAGAGTTGAAAAGATGCCAAAAGCTTCGCAAAATGTACTAGACCCTCTTGAGAGCTGTAAAAGATGATATCAAGCCCCGATGCTTTCTGTATCGCCTCTTTTTTCAGCGCATCTTCATCAGGTCCAAAAGTCATAAGAACTTGAAACTTTTTTGTATCTACAGATTGGATTAATTCAAGATACTCATCTAAGGTCCAGTTTGCATCACTCGAGCCACCAAAACCTGCATGAAAAGTGATAATGGGCTTTGTGATGGCATGTTTTTTACAAAATTTTTGATAGCTCTTTTCAATCTCTTTTGGATTAAATCGTAACAGAGGCTTCTCAAAATCAGGCTTTATTTGTGGAAATTGACTGCGGGCTAACTCTATGTTGTACTCATATTCTGCCATCTTCACCTCTGAGCGTCTCTGTGTAACCCTGTGGGTATAAAAAATTTGTGCTAATTTTGTAGCAGGGGCTATGCGTTTTGGAACTCTTGCAAGCCACCCAGCAAGAGCGACTTTAGTGTTAGAAAAGAGTGCGATAGCGATATCAAACTGATGGGGTCTGAATTTTTTTGCAAGCGCAAAAGCACTTGGAGTATCATCCACGATAACTGCATCAATAAAATCGCAACTCTGTGCCAAATCCTTGTTTAAAGTGGCGACACAAACAGTGATTTTGAAGTTTGGATTATACTGTTTTAGTAGCTTACATGTAGGCAAAGCAGTAATAAAATCACCTAGCTTGTCGGTACGGATAATTAATATATTCATAATCAACAAATCCACTTGATGCTTGCAATACTTAGTATCATTGATTTGTCGTCTCTTTCATAGAATTGTACTCATCTTGAGATATTAATACTGCTGATTGTTTCTCTTTGGTTGTGATAATAAACTCATCAAAGTTATTGCATACTTGATTAATGATTTCTCTTAAATTGTTTCTCGTTTGTGAATAAAGAACTGCTTGCATAATATATTCTTTTGTCAACATATTGTCATTGTAGTGAAATGCCCCTTAAATATTCATCATGAGTTCTATATAAATCTCTAACTCTAAGAAATTTCAATTACATAATTTTGCTTAAATCTTAGAGTAAAAAAATCTTCTTAGCCCGTGCTAAATCTTCAGGTGTATCTATCCCAAATCCTGTGCTTGCTACCTTTACCATAGAGATTTTTTTTCCATGATAGATGGCACGAAGTTGCTCTAGTTTTTCTACATCTTCTATGGGAGCATCATCGAGCGAGCAGAACTCTTGGAGGGATTTTTTACTAAAACCGTAGATGCCAATATGCCCAAAGTAGGTTGCTGTGCCACTTTGATTGTAGGGGATGGGTGAGCGTGAAAAGTAGATGGCGTTGTGTTCACTGTTAAGAACGACTTTGACCAAGTTTGGATCTTGCGCAGCCTCGGCGTTGATAGCATTATAGCAGCTTCCCATAATGAAATCTTCTTTTTTGTTTTGTAAGCTTTTGAGTCTGTCGGTAAGTGCTTTAACAACCTCTGGCTCTATAAAAGGCTCATCAGCTTGCACATTTATGATAAGCTCATCATCATCAAGCTCTAAGATTTGGGCACACTCATTGATGCGGTCTGTACCGCTTTTGTGAGTTGTGGAGGTGAGCATCGCTTCTATGCCATGCGCCTTACATGTAAGGATAATTTTTTCATCATCAGTAGCGATAACAACACGATCTAAATGTTTCACACGATTGGCAGTATGAACCACCATGGGAACACCATCGATATCAGCAAGAACTTTTTGAGGAAAACGGGTTGAGGCAAGTCGCGCGGGAATAATAATCATCTTAGAACCTTTGAGAGGGTATAATTGCAACATTATTACATGTAAGGCTATAAATGCAACTTTATCAACCCATAAATGGGTATAGATATAATAGTGACTCTATCTTTTTATACGATTTTATCAACAAACTAGAGCCACGAGGACGAATCTTGGATGTCGGGGCTGGTAGTGGTGTTTTAGGTCTCTTAGTGGCGCGTGACAACCCTAGAGTAGAGTTAGAGTCCGTTGAAAAACAAGAAGCCTTTATCTCTTATGCGAGTAAAAATGCTGAGGTAAATAAGATAAAATGCAAGATTCACCACAGCGATTTTTTAGATTTTAGTGATGAGGTAGGTTTTGATTATATAATCTCAAATCCTCCTTTTTATCATAAGGGTGCCTCTCGTAGTGAAGATGAGATGATAGCTACCGCGCGTTCAAGCCTTTCTTTGCCTATGGAGGGTTTTTTTGCAAAGGTGGCTACTTTACTAAAACCAAAAGGACATTTTGTTTTCTGCTATGATCCGCAACAATTTGCACTTATTTGCGTGGCATTAGATAGAGTGAAATTAAGAGTCCTTGGGGTACAATTTGTACATTCAAAGCGTGACAGGAAAGCTTCGTTAGTGATGTTACATGTAAGAAAAAATTCTAAGTCTTTGATGCAGACATTTGCCCCATTTTTTGCCTTTGATGGAGATGAGTTTTCACAAGAAGCACAAAGACTCTATACAAAAGCAAGGACACATAGTATAAAATGTCATCTCTAATACAAAAAGAGGGTTTCTCTTACGCTTTTCGTGCAGATGCTTGTGCCTCGTGCGGCGGAAGATGTTGCATAGGTGAAAGTGGCAATATCTTTGTGACATCTTCTGAAATTGAGAAGATAATTGCAATCTTAGATATTGATATAGCTACTTTTTACAAGCAATACCTGAGAAAACAGGGCTATAAATTTTCACTCAAAGAGCAAAGGTACGGTGATTCGTATGACTGTATCTTTTTTCAGCGTGAAAATGGTGGCTGTGAGATTTATGAAGCTCGTCCGCTTCAGTGTAGAACTTTCCCTTTTTGGGATTATTATAAAAATCGCGTAGAAGAACTTAAACTAGAATGCCCAGGGATTATAGATGGAAATGACAGATGATTAAAGTCTTATTAGTTTCGCTATCAGTACTATTTTTTATTGGCTGTAGTATGCATCAGCAGATAGATTTTAATAGAGACTCCTATAAAAAAGCTTTTGAACAAGAAGATACTTATATACTCTATGCACTCTACGCAGAAGAGAGAAAAGAGTACAGTGCAGCCGCTGGTTTTTTTGAGATGTTGTATCGCAATTCAGGTAAAGATGAGTATAAATACAGAGAGCTTACAAACTACTCATTGGCAGGGGATTACAAAGCCTTACTAAAGAAAAGTGCGCTTTATGAAGAAGAAAATCCACATGACTTTAAAGTAAGACGCTATGAGGTTTTAGGCTTGATTGCGACGGGAAATTTCGCACTTGCAAAAGAGAAAGCACTCGCCTTAGTCCAAGAGAGTGAGCAGACAGAAGATTACCTCTTAGTGAGTCAAATTTATATCAAAGAGAAACACTATGATACTGCCATAAAGTATCTTGAGAGTGCTTATGCGATCAATTATGATGAGGCTATTTTAGAACAGATGGCTGTTATTCTTTATGTAAACCTTGACCGAAAAGCTGATGCAATAGCGCAGTTAGAAACGCACAGCAGACTACGCTCTTGCTCGAAGAGAATTTGTATGCGATTAGGAAGTTTTTACTCACAAGAAAATAACCTTGAAGGTATGCTCTCTACCTATCTGCGTCTTTATGATAATGAGCCAAATGATGAGATAGGTGATGCTATCATTAGAATCTATACATATCAAAAAGATGAGACACAGCTCTTTCGTTTTTTAGAAAAAAGCAGAATGCGTGATCCACTATTATTGCAAATTTATATTGAAAAAAAGTTATATGCAAAGGCTGCCAGCTTGGCAAAAGAGCTTTATAAAAAGAAGGGTGAAGTCAGTTATCTCGGGCAGAGCGCCATTTTTTCATACGAGAGCGCTGCAGATAGGAGTGATGCCTCAATGCTACAAGAAGTGATAAAAAATCTTAAAAAGGTTGTAGCAGAACAGGCAACTCCACTTTTTTTAAATTATTTAGGTTATTTGATGGTTGACCATAATGTTGATGTTAAAGAAGGTATCTCTTATATTAATCGCGCCTTAGAGTTAGAGCCTGAATCGGCTTTTTACTTGGACTCTTTGGCTTGGGGGTATTACCGACAAAATCGCTGCAATGAAGCCTTGATGATTATGAAAAAAGTGACGCAAGAACTTGGCGATAAAGATGAAGAAATTAAAATGCATCTTGATGCAATACATAAATGTTTACAAAAGGAAATTTAGATTGATTTTAGATGATATAATTAAAAAAACAAAAGCAGATTTACAAAAGCGAGAGAAAGAGTTTAGCCTTGATTGGTTAGGTCGTTCTTTGGCATTTAACGCTAGACAACCCCGTGAAGTGAGTAGTTTTTTACGCTCCACTCCAGATCAGCCCTATCGCATTATTGCTGAGGTGAAAAAAGCGAGTCCATCAAAAGGTATCATCCGTGAAGATTTTGACCCACTCGCCATTGCCCAAGGCTATGAGCGTGGCGGTGCAAATGCTATCTCTGTACTGACTGAACCTCACTTTTTTCAAGGAGATTTAGAGTATCTAGCAGGCATCAGACGCTATGTGGGGATTCCTCTTTTGCGAAAAGATTTTATTGTTTCAAAATATCAAGTCCTTGAAGCCTTGGTTTTTGGAGCAGATTTTATTTTACTTATCGCTGCCGCGCTCTCTCGTAGTGAGCTCAAAGAGCTTCTCGGATATGCCCGTCATTTAGGATTGGAAGTTTTAGTAGAAGTGCACGATAAGACAGACTTAACAAAGGCTATCTATGCAGGCGCAGATATTATCGGGATAAACCACCGCAGTCTTCAAACCTTTGAGATGAATATGAATCTCTGTTATGAACTTATACCTTTAATTCCAAATGGCAAGATTATAGTAGCCGAGAGTGGTATTTATGAGCATGGACAGCTAGAAGATTTAAACAAAGCTGGCGTGGATGCCTTCTTAGTTGGTGAATCTTTGATGCGTCAAGATAATGTTGAAGAGGCAGTGCGTACATTGAAAACTGGGGCTTAGGAATTAAAGCCCACTAAGCTAAAAGTGCCTTCACACACTCATTGATACGTTTCCCATCAGCGCTAGAGCCAAGTTTCGCCTTGGCAGAACCCATCACCTTACCCATATCTTTCATATTTTGTGCACCCACTTCTGTGATGATGGCGGAGATAGCCGTTTGTAACTCATCATCACTCAGTTGTGCAGGGAGATACGGCTCATAATAGGCGATCTCATCAAGCTCTTTTTGCATTAAATCTTCACGAGAAGCGTCCTTGTATTGTGAGGCTGCGTCATCGCGTTGTTTGATCTGCTTCATGATAATTGAAATTACATCCTCATCACTTAATTCTCGACGCTCATCAATCTCTATCTGCTTCATAGTGCTATCAAGGAGGCGTAAAGCATTGCGTTTTTCAATGTCTTTTGCTTTCATAGCTACTTTAATATCATCTTTTATCTGTACTCTTAAACTCATTGGAACTCTTTTTGCTTTAGTTTTTGTAATTATACCAAAGAAGTGATATATGATTAACACTATTTTTTTAACAACTGTAACCTTAGTGCTTTTTAGCGGATGTGCCGCAAAGCTAACAGAACCGGAGATGGATTTTAAACCTCCTCGCTATGTCGAAGAGATGCCAGCACAAGTCAATGATAGAGACTTCACATCCACAGGAAGTATCTTTGGACAAGGAGAAAATCCTCTTTTTTCCGATCACAAAGCGATGCATGTCAATGATATAGTGACTGTTGTAATCTCAGAAGCAGCTAAAAGCACAAATTCAGTGGATAAATCTATGGCTGAAAACGACACAAGCGCTCTAGGTGGAGGCGCATTTACCGCAGGTGGCACAAATCCAGCAGTTTCAGCTTATGCAAATGCTGCAAATGGATTAACAAATATAGGCTTTCAAACTAAGAGCACTTCATCGTACAGCGGTAAAGGAGCATCAAATAAAAATGCCTCTTTTACAACAACTATCAGTGCGCGTGTGGTAAAAGTTTTACAAAATGGAAACTATTTTATTAGCGGAAGACGCGAAATTATGATTGATGATGAGAAACAGATTATTCAGATTAGCGGGGTTATTCGCCCTTATGATATTGATCAAAATAATAAAATAAGTTCTTCTCAGATGAGTGATGCTAAAATACTTTATAATAGTGAGGGTGACTTAGATCGCGCAACAAAACAAGGGTGGGGTACCAAATTGGTGCAAGCCATTTGGCCATTTTAATTAGTGACAATCTCTTAGGGTTCTCGTAGGGTCTGTTATAAAACCATAGCCATTATAGATAGTAAGAAGCCCATAGACAACAACAGCGATAGCAGCGAGTTTTACCATAAGTGTGCGAAAACTGCTCTGTTTAAATAGTCCCACAAAATAACCCAAAGAGAAGAGGGCAGGGATAGTGCTAAGACCAAAGAGCATCATAACAATCCCACCCCAAAAAGGACTTGCCGTACTTGCAGCTGTGATAGCAAAGAAATAAACAAAACCACAAGGCATAAGCCCATTAAGCATACCTAGAATAAAAAAACTGCTAAGATTTTGGCTTTTGAGCATGGCTTTGAATGTGTTTTGATACCAAGCGTTGCCCGCTAATGAGTGTTCTATCAATGTGAGAAATTTTATCTTTCCCAAAAGTGAAAGACCTGTCAAAATCATTGCAAATCCCGCAATAAGCAATAAGATCCCATCTGTATGATTTGAGAAGGTTGCAACACCTCCGAGATAGCCAAACATAACCCCTAGGGTTGTGTAGGTAAAGACTCGTCCTAGAGAGTAGAGTAGATGTGCGCTTATTTGAGTAAGGCGTGTCCATTCGTTGCCAACTTTTGCAGTTGAGTATGCCATAACAATACCACCACACATTCCTATGCAGTGTCCAAAAGAGCCAACAAAAGCGATAGCTATAATAGAAAAAAGATTAATGTTCTCCAAGAAGTTCCCTTCTAAAATGAGGATTACTCATATTTTCATTGCGTAACATTCGTAATTGCATGCTTACAAAGTCGATATAGTTCTCTTTTTTATTTGTATGCGCACCAAATCCATAGTGCATTGGCGTTTTGTCTGTAAGGGAGTACCAAGCCTTATGAGCATCTATCCATGTTTTAGTATCTTTTGCATAGACCCAAATTATTAGCTTGTCCTTAAATTCTTTGTCTTGCATCCATATAGCTAAACAGCCTACATCATCAAAAAACCATGTTTTGCCGTTTGGTGCTATTGCTTGAGCAGAGTTCATAAGGTGCTCAACAGGCATACCACATTGTGTATCTTGATAGTGACCTAATTTTATAGGCAAGGGCTTATGTTCAGTATTGCCTTCATATACTGTAAGCATCTGCTGTTGTGAAGCGCGTGATAAAAAGATAGTAATGATTCCAGTCATGATAAGAAGAATGAAAATATAGGGTAAAAACTTTTTCATTATAAGAATACTCCATTTCGAATATAATAGAGTAGCACATAACTGCTACAAAAGAGGATAAACGCACTATTAAATGCAAGAGAATATCTATACATTTTTTTTATCTCCTTGCCTGTGATGTATTGCAACAGAGCAGCAGATATACCAAAAAAGGTACCCAAGAAGAGCGTTCCCCAGATAAAATAGCCACTGTAAAAATACTCTGCTTGCAACATGCAAAAAGGACATAAGTGCGTAGGAAGTTCATAAACATAAGTGCCAAAGAAATAGACTACACTGTAATAAGCGCTATATAAAAAAGCCATATTGCTAAAGAGTGAAAGGAGAGCATAGCGATACAGGGCACTTATAAGAGTAAGTCCATATAGAAGATAAAACAGCCCTAAAAGTTCGCTTACATGTAAGTCAAAAGGGATAGGATTAGAGATACCAGAAACGCCATAAATAGCTGAACAGCATGAGACAGGAGTATCAGTGACTATATTGATAAGATAGAAAATATCAAGAATACTTTCAGCAATTATCAAGAAAAATATGAGAATAAAAAGCCAAAGTTTTTTCTTGAAAAAGGGGTAATCTTTTGCCTGAAGATCGTAATGATTTAAAATAATCCAAAGACCTACTAAAAATAATATACGCACTTTTAATGAGAGTAAGTAAACTCCGTATATATTTGAATTAATAACTCCTGCTGCACACATTGCACCAGGGACTAAGACATTGAGTTCATCAATCATATAGATGAAATATGGCAAGAGGATGATTTTAAAACCAAGCGTGAAAAAGATGATAAGTAAAACAAGGTAAGAGCGCTTTTCTAAAAGATATTGCTTTGTAGATGTGGCACTGAAATCCCATGATTTTAATATACCAACAACATTGATAAAAGCGATACTTAAAAGTAAAAGCAGGAGTGCTTCAATAAAGATAAAGACGATAACACTATTTGAAAAGAAAATCATCTCTTGAGTAAGATTCCATTTTCAATATTAACAACTCTAGCATCAAGTGTCTCAAAAATAGGGTCATGAGTGGCGATAACAATAGTTTTGCCAAGTGCATTGAGCTCTTTGATTGTGGCTATGAACTTTTGAGAATTGATACTATCAAGGTTTGCAGTTGGCTCATCACAGAGTATAACTTTTGGACTATTTACTAAGGCTCTCGCGATAGCGCAACGCTGTTTCTCTCCTCCAGAGAGCAGCCGTACTTCTGTATCTTTTTTATGTGATATATGCGCTATTTCCATGGCATCACTCACGCTTACATGTAAGGCTTCTAGTGTGAGTGATTGATTTGTAAGAAGTATTGCCACATTGTCCGCAACACTCAAAGCTTCAAAAAGATTAAAAGATTGAAAGATAAAGCCTAGCTTTTGTGCTCGAAAATTTGAAGCATGAAGGTCAGGTAGTTTTGCGATACTCTCACCATCAACAATAACCGAACCGCTACTAGGCTTGATGAGTGAGCCCATAATACTTAGCAGGGTTGATTTCCCACTCCCACTAACACCTTTTAAAATCAGTAGTTCACCCTTGCCTACATGTAAGGATATATCTTTGAGTGCTTGAAAGGAGTTTGGGCGTGATTCATTATATATTTTATTGATATTTTCTAATTGAATCATCGCATCGCCTCAAGGGGGTCTATAACACTTGCCTTCCACGAAGGAATTAAAACCGCTGTCATAAAAGGGAGGATATAAAACAAAAAGAGCAAGCTCACAAGTGAAAAATCAATGCTTCTGTGAAGCGATATATCCATAGGCAAGTTGGCATAGCCATAAAATATATTGCTTAAAAGCGGAGCATCAAGTACAAAGACAAAGAAAAAAGCAAGAATAAATCCTAGTAAAAATGCCCCAAATGCCACCATAAAACTCTCTGTCACTTTTAAAATAATCACATCTTTAATACTCCAGCCTAGTGCGCGTAAAATGCCAATCTCTTTTTTATCACTACTTTGAACCATAGAGTAGCGTTGATATAAAATCATCATAAAGGTGAGCAGAACAATCATATACAGAATTAAAAAGAGTCCACCTTTGTAGTTAAAAAGACGCTTGTAAGCTTTTGCAATATCAGATTTTTGAATAACGCGTATATCTGCGTGTTTGAGCACTAATTTTACATAAATATTTTCAGCTTCAAGCTCATTTGGGTTATAGAGTGCGATATCTGTGGATTGCTCTTCTGAAATGCCGAGTATCTCACGCGCTAAATCTATATCCATAATTATCATATCATTGCTCAGAAGTGAGCTCTCTTTAGGAAATATCTGATAAATATTTACTTTTCGTTTTTTTTGATGAGGTGTTTTAAAAACATAATAATCAAAAAAGTAGTACTTATCTAGGAGGGCTTTGACTCCATGGCCTATAAGCATATTTGGCTTTTCTAAAAATTTTTTCATATCAAGGTTTGTGATAAGTTTTTGAAGATTTTTACTCTTTTGTTCATCAAAAAAATCAATACCAACTATAGTAAAGTGTTCTGCATTTGGCTTAAAAAAGTACTGTCCATAAACGCGTGGCTGTGCTTGAGATATACCCTCAATCTCGCGAAATTCATCACTCCAAGAGAGAGGAGTATTGACACTTTTGCCAGCGCGCATCTTTTGGATAACAAAGTCTGCTTGGGAGTCAAGTGTTGTGTTTATCTCTTCTTGAAGGGCATTTGAGAGTAAAACCACACTGCTAAGAATAAAGACAATCAAAGTTGAGATAATAAAGATACTGATATGTTTGATGCGATGCTTTAGTAGGAGTAAAAAAAGAAAATTGTAAAAAAGTTTATTTTGCATAGATAAAATCCATAGTACTGATGGGTCTCATATCTATAAAGAAGCGTTCGTTTTCATCAGCGTAAAAACGATTTCGAGGCTCAAAATACCGAACGCTAAGGGCAAGTCCAGGCAGAGTGCTTAACTGTGCAAAAGATTGTAAAGCAGTCGATTTGTTTACAGTTAAGAGGCTAATACATGTAAGCCCAAAAGCCAATGCTAGTACACTAAAGAGTGTTGCAAAGATTTTACTCAAGCTTGTAATAGTTAGCTCCTTCTTATCTTAGTGTTTCAACGATATCTTCTGTAATCTCATCGAAAGATAATACCTTTTTGCCAAAGTGATCAGCATTAAATCTTTGTGCATCTGCCTTGCTTGCAAAAGAGATAATCTCATCACCCATAGGACCATAAATATTTGAACCTATAACATACCATGCTTCTTTTGCAGGAATTGCTGTGATATTATAATAATCAGTGACAAATATTTTATCAAGATTTTCTTTACTTTTAAAGTAAAATTGCATTAAATCTCCATTTCCATCAAAATAGTGCTCTTTGTGCTCTTTTGTTGTGATTTTAGCTATCCATTTTGGGTACTTTGAGACAAACATACCACAGACTGGACACTTTGCATCTTTGGGAGCGACTATAGGATTTACTTGAGAAGGAAGAGCTTTCTTTACAAGATAGATAGCAATGGCTTGAGCTTGCTTATCTTTGAGTGTGCCACAGTTACCATGAGCTAAGATGTAAGTTTTTGCCTTAGCAAAAGAGTGAAACTCTGGAATATTTTTATTTTCACAAAGTTTGTGAAGCATCATTGCTCCCTTTTTAGAAGCCATGGTGCGTTTTTTATCAATCATTTTGTTGTTTTTAGCACAATCATTTGTCGCAATCTTCACTGCTTCATGAAAATTATATATCTTTCCGCCATTGGCTTTGACAAAGGCTTTGGCATCTTTTTGAGAGGCAAAAGCATACTTGCTATTCATAGTCATTGTTCCAGGCTTAGAGCTTCCTATGACATAATAAGCATCATGGGCATTGATAAATTTTAAAGAGCTGACATCCACCACTTTCGCATCAATAAGATCACTATGTAAATTTTCATTTACAAGACAATGAAGCGAACAGTACTGATGCGTAACACCATTTTTTGTATAAGCGTGAGAGGTCTTATAAAATTTTACAAGATTCATCCCACAAGCGTGACAATACATTTTCGCATCACCCTTTTGTAAAAGTTGCGCTTTTTGCGCTGGCACCGTTTGAAACATCTGGGCAAATGAGAGTGTGCTCAGCAAAGCAAGAGAGAGAAGAAGTTTTAACATGAGTGTTTCCTTATAGGTAAAATAGCCTAAATTATATATTTTAAGTGTTACAAGAGTGTTAATTTTTTTTATTTATTACCATACCGTACTGCTGTTTTATGATTATTATTTATATAATTTACTTGAAGTTGCATAATCTTATCTTATTAACTGTAGAGGATTGATATGATAATTTTTTTGGGTAACCTCAAACATAAGCTCACCATTTACCCGTCCGATAATAGAGCCTTTACGGATTTTTTTTCCTTTTTTGATAGTTGGGGCAATTTTATCAAGATGAGCGTATATGGTGTGGAGTCCATTGCTGTGTTCTACGATAACTACATTATTTAGCATTGCCATCTCTTGTGCCATAACAACTTTTCCGTTAAGGATATTTTTGACTTTAGCATTACTGTTTCTAGGTTTTAGTGAGATTGATTCATTGAAGATTTTAATATTGTAGATAGGGTCGGTATAAGGACCAAATTTTTTAGTAACACTGTAGTGGTCTAATGGGGCGATTGTTTTTTTCCCACGATAGCGTTTGGTTCTAATCTTTTGGTAGCTACTTCCAACCTGTTTTACCTTTGGAAGATTTTTTGTAGAAACTAAAAAGTTTTCTCGCTCTTTTTTGGCATTTTCTCTCTCTTTTTGCGCTTTTTCTTGCGCGAGGCGTTTTCGTTTTTGAGCCTCTTTTTTCTCTTTTATCTCCTCTTTTTTTACAATATGAAGACGAGAGAGAGTTTTTTTAAGAACACTTTTTTCTTTGAGAAGTTTGCTTAATGCCTTCTCATAGGCTAGAGTTTTTGCATTGAGTTTTTTGAGAGCTTTATGATTAGCTTCTACTGCGAGGGCTAGGTTGTGTTCTTTTTTATCTATAGATGCGATAGAGGTGCGTATTTTTTTTATACGCTTTTGTAAGGCGATAATAGTTTGCGTATTTCCACTATAAGATGATTCAAGATTTTTAATGTTTTCGCGTGTCTGTTTTGCGATAAGTTTGAGTGCTTCTTCTGTTATGAGACTCTCTACATTACGGGCGCGTTCATCATCAAGTAAAAGGGAGAGTGAGGCATTTTTTGCAATGGCAAAGGCAAGTTTTTGCTCAATTTCATTTTGAGTTCCCTGCAGATCATCTTGAGAATTTTGTAAGAGTGATAACTCCTCTTTCTCCTCTTTGTAAAGCTTCTCTTTACTAGCGAGTTCTTCGCGTAACTTTTTGAGCTCACGCTGCTGTTTTAAAATAGCTCTATTTTGCAAAAGAATAGCTTTTGCATTTTTTGCCATATCCTTGTGAATATTTTTATTTGTCTTATCAAAAGAGCTAAGACGCGAGGAGGTGTTTGAAATCTTAGCATCAATGGAAGTCTTAGCGTTACATGTAAAAGTGATAAATACAAGAGCAAGGAGTAAACGCATCAAACCTCTTCTTTATGAGTCATGATTATCATTGTTGCTAAGAGTATTGAAATGGCTAAGGCAACTTGAAACAGTATTGCACCATCTGAAAATGGCATAAATATATCTATATGTATATTGACACTATGAAGTTTTTCATGTATCCATTTTTCCTTATCTAAAGCAAAAAATGTACCTATAACAAGAAGTGAAGAGAGCACTGCATCAACAATAACAAGTCTAAAAAGTACAGCAGAACGCATCCACACAGGAGCACCAAAGAGTGCCATTATATTCATACGATCCATATGCTGAAATTGCCAGATTCTCATCTCTTTTATAATTAACAGTGAGGTGACGATAAGAATTGCAATCGCTAAGATAAGAACTATATATTTCATCAGTATAAGCAGGTTGTAAAGCGTATCGTGCGTTTGAGAAAAACTTTCAACCTTAGTCACATAGAGCACTTTTACAAGTGCTCTATTGAGGCTTTTTATCTGAGTTGGTGAAGGGTAGTTTTTAAGAGAAATACGGTAAAACTTTGGTAAAGTAATCTTTAGTAAATCGATATTTTTTTGTTTCATATCCTTGGTAAGACGCTTTAAGACATCATCTACGCTGACGGGCTCACTTTTTAAGATGATAGGATGGGCTGCTTTAAACTTATCTTCTTTGATGGAGCGACTCGCAACGACAATGATAGAGTAGTTTTTAGAAAGCTCTGCTTCGTAAGAGTCGATAGCTCGATCAACAGCTATAAAGATTTGAATAGTAAACAAAATGCTAAAAAGTGCAGTGACAAGAGAGAGATGATTTTTAAATGACTTCATAAATGGTGCCCGCCTCGATATGAAAGTGTTTATAATCAACATTGATAGTCTCAGGAATATGGTGGGTTACGGCAACTATCGTAGTTTTTAACTGAGTATTTGCCCCCTCAAGAAGTCTCCAAATCAGATCAGAAGAGTAATCATCCAAGTTTCCAGTAGGCTCATCTGCTAAAATCATGATGGGGTTGTGCGCAAGAGCGCGAGCCATTGCGATGCGTTGTTGCTCTCCACCGCTAAGTTCTGGTGGATGTTTTCCTGATTGATGCGTCATCTTTACATGATTGAGCAGTTTATCGACCTGCATTTCACTGACATCTTTAGCGTAGCCTGAAATGATAAGCGGTAGCATGATATTTTTTTCTATTGACCACTCTTTGATAAGCTTATAGTCTTGAAAAACAATGCCTAAGTGACGGCGTAAGAAGTTGAGTTTTTTAGGCTGAATATCTCTCATCTCTACACCACCAACGATAAGGGAACCGTGCT
>CAMZLS010000096.1 GCA_947311765.1 uncultured Helicobacteraceae bacterium | reverse complement strand
GTTGCAATATGACATTTATAGTGGTTGGACACTTAACAGGCAAGAAAGAACTATTTTTACCTTATGAGCAACTTCCTTGGTTTAAAGATAAAACAATTAATGAAATTACAAAAGTCGAAAGTTTTGGAGAAAATCATTTATATTGGGAAATCTTGGATGTAGACTTGAGTGTAGAAATGATTGCGTCTGAGGGGTCGCGTCTGAGGGGTCGCGTCTGAGGGGTCGTTCTGAGGGGTCGGGTTATAACTATAACTAAACTCTGAGTCTGAGGTCTGATGGGTCGGGTTATAACTATAACTATGCTATAATCTTTTTTTAATTCTAAAAGGAGAAATATTGCCAAGAAGATTAAGAGTAAATATGTGCGGATATTATCACATAATTAATAGGGGCGTTGAAAAGAGAAGAGTGTATAAAGATGATGAAGACTTTGCTAAGTTTCTAGTAATCATCTGTGAAGCTTCAATGTTTTTTGAGGTGAATGTTCACTCTTATGCTTTGATGAGTAACCATTATCATCTTTTGATTGAAACGAAAAAAGAAAATCTCTCAAAATATATGAAATATATCAATGGAAACTATGCTATCTATTTTAATAAAAAATATAATAGAAGCGGTTATCTATGGCAAGGAAGATACAAATCTTGGTATGTAACTGATGAAGCTTATCTTTATACTTTGATACGATATATAGAAAACAATCCCATTAAAGCAAAAATAATAAGCACTCTAGGAGAGTATAAATATAGTTCTTACAATGCTTTTGTAGAAAAAGATACACCTGTGCAGTGTGTGAAAAACTCTATCATGTTTGAGCAGTTTGAGACGATTCAAGATAGAGAAGAGTTTTTTGAGGTATCTGTAGATGATGAACTCTTGTTTGAAATAAAAAAACATTCCAATCTTGTAGTAACTTCCATTAAAGAGAAAAAAAATAGTCTTAAAAAATTAAAGACTCTCTTTAAAAAAGAAAAAAATAGAGATAGTGCAATATTTTTAGCCTATAAGCAAGAGTACACGCAAACGCAGATTGCACAATTTCTAGGTTTAACGCAAGCAAGTATTAGTAAAATCATTAAGAAAATGAGTTATAGTTATAACCCGACCCCATTAAATAAATTTTTGGAGGGGAAGCCGCTTTATTATGATGTGATTGATTATGGGCGGATGCCTCGTGTTTATGATGCCGTGAAATCTCGTTTTACAGTTGCTAAAGTTATTCATATAGTAGGGACGAATGCTAAGGGTTCGACAGGGCGTTATCTTGCAAATGCTTTACATGTAAAAGGTATAGCAGTAGGGCATTATACTTCTCCTCATATTTTAAAATTTAATGAACGTATTTGGATGAATGGAGGTGATATCGATGATGAGGTTTTGGAGAAAAATCATGCAAAACTTTTTGCACTCTTAGGAAAATCATACGCTGACGAACTGAGTTATTTTGAATATACAACACTCCTAGCGATGCTCTGTTTTGAAGAGTGTGAGTATGTCGTGCTTGAAGCTGGCCTAGGGGGCGAATATGATGCGACAAATGTTTTTGACAAGGTTCTTTCTATCTTCACGCCTATCGATGTGGATCATCAAGCCTTTTTGGGAGATACTATTGAGAGTATTGCTATGACAAAGATGAATTCTATGCAAAATAGAGCTTTGATAGCGAGACAAGAGCACCTAGAAGCGTATGATGTTTTTGAACGGGTTGCGAATAAGAAAAAAACAGAAATTTTTCGTGTTGATGAATTAGTTGATGCGAATGATTTAGCTATAGTTGCTTCATTCGCTTCACTTCCTGCTTATATGCAAGACAATATGCTGAGTGCAATAAGTGCATTAAAGCTCTTGCGCATAAGCTATGATAGAAGTAGCTTTCAAGGCGCTACACTCTTTGGAAGACTTACAAAAATAGCTCCAAATATTACACTAGATGTTGGTCATAATGTTTTAGCCGCAAAAGCAATAGTAAAGCATTTTGAAGGAAAAAAAGTACATCTTATTTATAATAGCTACTCAGATAAAGATTATCGTGAAATTCTTAGAGTTTTAAAGCCTATAATTGAATGTGTGGAAGTTATTGGCATTGATTCTATTCGTGGCGAGGATATAAAAAAGCTTAAAAGTGTTCTTGATGAAGAAGTTATAAAATATCAACGATTGCTTACATGTAAGGATGATGCTGACTATCTTGTTTTTGGCTCTTTTGGTGTTGCGGAAGCCTTTTTGAAGATGTTTAAGTTTTGAAAATAAATCAAATTTTGTTTATAATACTACAAAAAGTTTGAACATGAAAATATTTGTACCTTTTTTAGCACTTATTCTCTTTGTGGGTTGTCAAAACAATAACAACACAAGAACACTCCCCGCTCATTCACAATTAGATTACAAACAGGGCGTTAATCCAAATTCACTTGCTAGTAAGGCTCAAGACAGAGCTTTTGAGAGACAGACAGAGATAGAGATATCGAAAATAAATGCTAAAACACAGTTAGAAGTGGCAAAAATCAACTCACAAAAAGAGCTTGAAGTTAGTAAAATAGAGACAGGTGCACAAAAAGAGATAGCCAAAGAAGATATAAGGGTAAAAAAAGAGATTGCCATAAAGCAAGTTGATAACAGTATCGAAATATCTAAGATACAAGCACAAGCTAAGGCGCATGAAGAGAAAATAAATCTCTATATCGCCTTAGTTTTTGCCTTCATTGTGCTTATTGGCATCATCTTGTGGTATCTGCAAAGACGAAAAAATATCATCATTCAAGCCGAGCACGAGAGTGCTCGTCTCAAGCAAGAACTCCTTGTCAAAGAGCGTGAACTACAAGAGCAGAAGGTCTTAAAGATTATGGATATGGCAATCCATGGACAACTGCCGCAAAACCTTCAAAAAGATCTTATCGACTCCATCACACATCCAAAAGAAGAATCACCGATGATAGAGACATCTGTGAATCTCTCTAGCGAAGATGGAAAGAAAGATTAAGATATTTTAAGAATAGAAATTTATTTTTTATTGAAATGTATAAAGAAGAGAAATCATCCCTGAAGCAATGTAATTATCACCTACGATAGGGCTGTTAGTAATAGTAGAATTCAAGTAGTCGGCGCGGATATTTGTTAAAATTCCCCACTCTGGATTTATCTGATAATTGACATAAGTCTCAAATGCTCCATTGAGGCTTGCGTTAGGGTGATACTCTGTGCGTAAAAGAGTGCTTTCTTCTTGTTTTACACCATAATAGTACTCATTAAATCCTTTTGAGAACCAAAATAGCATGAGCGTGGGGACAAATGTCCATTTTTCATGTTTAAGTTTAGATCCCACTTTTAGACGAACAAGAGATCGGTTTGAGCTATTCAATAGGTCATGAGCGTAAATAATTTCTGCGAAACCTAAGTCATTTTTAGCAGCAAGCGAGAGACCACCTTCCCAACTGCTTTTACGCTCATCCATGCCTGTTAGATACCTACTGTCATCAGCCTTGTACCCATAGGTGCGTGGTTGTGCCATCAATGAAAAGCCCCAATCCTCACCTCCATAAAAATAGACACCAATTTGTGACCATCTAACATAAAAAATTTCATATTCCAAAAAAACTACAGGAGTAGGTAAAATAAAAGCGTCTGTACCTTTGTAAGGTTGGCTTTGCATGTAAGGGCCTGCGCCGAATGAGAAAGAATTTTCAGCTCTTAAAAGAGAGGCAAAAATTAAAAAAACTAAAAAAATTGTTTTCATTGTATCTTCCTTATAATGTGGAAATATTTTGGATTAGTAGCATCATAGTAAGGCAAAATAAGTGCATTTTGGTAGCCTTGAGACTTATTGATAGAGATGACTTTTCCAACCTTAAGACCAGGAAAAAAAAGTTGATCTAGCCCTGAAGTGAAAACTTCATCTCCTACCTCTATTTTTTTCCATGTAGGGATATATTCTACAAGAAGCTCTTTTGCTCCATTGCCATGCACAATTCCTGGTGCATGAGAAGCCCCAATAAAAACAGCATAGGCACTTTTTCTATCTATATTTAAGAGTGCTAATGGCTTTCCTTGACGCTCTATCACGATACCAGCAGCTAAACCATTGTGCACAAGACCATAAATTTTAGAGCTATTAAACTCTGGAAAGTCTAACCAAACCTTAGTGATATCGCCAAAGTTGGCATACGAAAGCGTTCTTGCAAGAGCAACTTCTGGTTTTATTTTTATGGAAGTGTTATACTCTTGAAAAAGGGCAGTGAGTTCTGCTGCAAATTGATGTGACATAAGATGAGTCTGTTTATATTCTAAGAGTTTTTCTTTTTGAGTAGCAATAGTTTGTGCTTGGTTAAAGTGTTTTTCAAGTGTATTTGAGATACTTTGTGTAAGGTGATTGTAGGTAGATTTTATAGTATGAGAAAAATCAAGAAATGGAGCTTGTAAGGTTTTTGAAAAATAGATGGCACCTAAAAGGAGTGCCATAAAGAAGAGAAAGCTAAAACGCTCCTTATTCATTTTCAAAGAGTTCTTGTAATAAGTCAATCTCTTCGAGTGCGCGACCTGTACCTTTGGCAACAGCTAGCAGAGGCTCATCAGCAACAAAAACAGGAATTTTAACAAGGTCTGAAAGGTACTTGTCAAATTTACGGATTAAAGCACCACCACCTGTTAGCATAATCCCGTGGTTTACAATATCACCTGCTAAGTCAGGAGGCATCTGTTCTAGTACAGCACGAAGAGCTTCGGCAACTTCTTTCAGGGGCTCTTTCATCGCTTCACGAGCATCTTCAGAAGTGAGCTCAATTGAACTAAGAAGTCCTTCAACTTGATCACGACCATTTACTGCCATAGTCAGTTCTTTCTCAAGTACTAGAGCAGTTCCGATATTGATTTTTATCTCTTCAGCAACGCGTTCACCTATGAGTAGATTATATTTTTTGCGAACATAATTAACAATAGCTAAATCAATTTTATCCCCAGCAATACGGATGGATTTTGAGAGAACTAGACCACCTAGTGAGACAACACCAATTTCAGTTGTTCCTCCACCGATATCCACAACAAGGTTTCCTTGAGGTTCGCGAATATCAACGCCAGCACCAATAGCGGCTGCCATGGGCTCTTCGATTAAGAAGACTTCACGAGCACCAGCGGAGAGTGCTGATTCTCGAACAGCCTTGCGTTCAACTTGAGTTAAGCCATAAGGAACACAGATGATAATTCGTGGACTGATGAGAGCAGTACGACCATGCGCTTTTTCAATAAACTTACGAATCATCTTTTCTGTCATATCAAAATCAGCAATAACTCCATCTTTCATAGGACGAATAGCTTTGATGTTACCAGGAGTTTTACCAACCATCTCTTTAGCTTCATGCCCAACTGCTAAAACACGTTGTTGTCCATAGCGTTCCGTTTTAACTGCAACAACAGAAGGTTCGTTGATGATTATTCCATGACCTTTTGCAATGACAAGGGTATTTGCAGTACCTAAGTCAATAGCAAGGTCATTTGAAAAAAGACCGATAATTTTATTAAAAAACATATATAATCCTAAGCTATTTTTTTATTATTTTTTTTGATAAAGATAGGCTCTTCACCCTCAGAAATCACTTCTGCTGTGATAATGATCTCATATCCTTCGTATTCTGGAAGTGAATACATAATATCAATCATAGTCTCTTCTAAAATAGCTCGTAATCCACGCGCTCCAGTTTTGCGAGCATTTGCTTTATGCGCAATTGCTCTAAGGGCATCTTCTTCAAAGCTTAGTGATACATCATCTATAGCAAAAAGTTTTGTATATTGTCTAATAAGTGAGTTTTTTGGCTCTGTTAATATACGAATCATATCCTCTTCACTAATCTCTTCGAGTGAAGCGATAATCGGAAGACGACCAATAAGCTCAGGGATAAGTCCGTAATGAACCAAGTCATCAGGCTCAACCATAGAAAAAGTTGCTTTTTTCTCATCCTTGCTCTTTTTCTCATGTCCAAAACCAAGAATATTATTTCCCTGTTTTTTCTCTAAAATATCATTAAGACCATCAAATGCACCACCACAGATAAATAAGATGCTAGAAGTATCTATCTGTACAAACTCTTGATTTGGATGTTTACGCCCACCTTTTGCTGAGATATTGACAACAGCGCCTTCGATAATTTTTAAAAGAGCTTGCTGGACTCCTTCGCCTGAAACATCACGAGTAATTGAGCGGTTTTCACTCATGCGTGAAACCTTATCTATCTCATCTATAAAAACAATACCTTGTTGCGCTTTTTCAGCATCTCCATCGGCAGCTTGAAGTAGTTTTGTAAGGATATTTTCAACATCTTCTCCAACATATCCAGCCTCTGTTAAGCTTGTGGCATCAGTGATAGCTAAAGGAACATTTAAGACACGCGCAATAGTCTGTGCCATCAGTGTTTTACCACTTCCTGTGGGGCCAATAAGTAAGATATTTGATTTTGCGATTTCTGTATCATCATCTTCAATATCGCCACTTTTAAAGATGCGTTTGTAGTGATTATAAACCGCAACTGAGAGGAGTTTACGCGCTCTCTCTTGCCCGATAACATAATCACCTAAAAAGTTATCTATCTCTTTTGGAATCATAAGTTGTGCGTTCATATCATCAGGTAGTTGGGCACTCTCTTGTTCATCACCAAACATAATTTTGTAAGCAGAAAATACACAATTTTTACAGATATAGACGCTGTTGCCAGCTATTAATGGATTTTCTTCACTTTCACGAGCCTCGCAAAAGCTACAGTTTCTATGGATCATTCTAATTTTTCCTTTCAAACGGAATACCTCGTTTGGTTTTTAATATAAAATTACATAAGCTTATTACATGTAAGTTATTGCTATTTTCTACTAACTCTGCTGCACTCTCTTTGAGTGGTTTGCCTGATTCAAAAAGTTCTCTATAAGTAGCTTTAAGATCGTTGATATCTTCACGATCAAGCCTGCGACGCAAGCCTGTAAGGTTAAGACCACGCAAGGCAGCACGATTTCCCTCCGCCATACAATATGGAGGTATATCTTGTGCTACCGCTGAAGCCCCACCTATCATAGCATACTCACCAATATGGACAAATTGATGTATAGGAGTCATGCCACCGATAACAGCGTAATCTCCAACTTCAACATGCCCTGCAAGTGTCGCCGCATTGGCTAAAATACAGTGATTTCCAATAATAACATCATGACCAATATGGACATAACCCATAAAAAGATTGTGTGAACCGATGATGGTTTTTCCGCCACCACCTTTTGTTCCTGGGTTAAAGAGGGTGAACTCTCGGATTTTATTATTGTCACCGATGATGAGTTCTACCTCTTCGCCATTATATTTCAGATCTTGCGGAACTGAACCTAAAACAGAGTGAGAAAAGATGGTGTTGTTTTTCCCAATACTTGTTTTTCCATAGATGCAAGAACCCTGAGCGATAGTTGTGCCATCACCGATTTTTGCTTCTGCTGAAATAAAACAATAGGGCGCGATACTAACATCCTCACCAATAACAGCGCCATCTTCGATGATGGCTAGTGGAGAAATTTTACTCATTTATCAACAATCATAGCTTTAAGTTCAGCTTCAGAGACAAGCTTGTCATCTACATAAGTTTCACCTTTAAGTACCCAAATGGTACCTTTGTTTTTGATAACGCTAATACGGTACTCCAAACGGTCACCAGGGCGAACAGGATTACGAAATTTTGCCTTATCTATACTCATAAAATAGACAACTTTGTTAGCAATCTCTTCCTCAGTTGCATTCATACTTCTAAATGCAAGAATACCACCAGCTTGCGCCATGCCCTCGAGAATCATTACGCCTGGATAGATAGGATGATCTGGAAAATGACCTTGGAAAATATGCTCACCAATAGTGACATTTTTATACCCTGTGAGTGTTTCGCCTGTTACGAGATCTGTAACTTTATCAATCAATAAAAATGGAAAACGGTGTGGGAGAATTTTTTGTATTTCGACTACATCAATCATTATATATATTACCTTAGAGAAAATTAGGCAATTTTATCCAAAAAGTGGTTAATAGTTAATTATGTAATCCTTTCTTTGCATGCAATCCAGCAATATAACACTTATACTTAAATAAGCCTCTCTCTTGTATCTTCATACACTTTCGCATCAAGAGTCAGTGAAAACTTCCCCTCAGGGATACTCTCAAGAACAAAGATAGGTGTTAAATCATAAGCCTTACATGTAAGCTTCTCTCTTATAAGTAACTCTTGTTCAAAAGAGGGTGTATTGTAGATAAGTTCGCTTACATGTAAGAACTCTGTATTGGCGAGGGAGTTGTATGTTTCAAGAGTGATAAGACGAATATCATCACGGTTCATATAAAAGATACCCTTATCTTCAAAATCAATTCTCCCTTGAGCGCGTTTTCTTGGAAGTGTGGAGTAGGTAAGCGCATGGACGGCATAAGAGACTTTCTTGATACTCATCTTACATGTAAGCTGCCTATAATTTAAAAATTTCTCTTTCACAATACGATAAGAGATCTTTTTCTCCTCTAAATCCATGCGTTTTTCATACATCAAAAGTCGCTCTTCGATAGAGGCAGGCAGTATGTTTTGATTAAGAGGCGAGAACATCTCATCCATAAGCCTCTCTTGTTGCTCTCGTTGCATACTCAGCCCAAAAAGACAGCCACAATAGTCTTGACGATAGAGTTTTTGCTCTTTTGTCACACGGGATTGGTCTTGCGTACCACCTCCGCTACGATAATCTGGCGCGATAAATTGTATTCCATGGCTCTGAAAAAAAGCCTCACCACTTGCCTTGAGTTGCTCTTGAGACTTCAGTGGACTGACAAGAAGGGTGGTAGTGAAAGTTTTTTCACCCATCTCAAGTGCCTTGTGTGCGCTGACATCAAAACGCTTATCAAAACAGACCTCGCAACGCTTCCCTTTTTCAGGCTCTTTTTCCAAACCAGAAACAGCTTTAAGCCAATTTTCATAATCATATTCGCCTTCAATGAGTTCAATGCCTAGCGTTTTACAAGAGCGTTGTACATCTAAAAAGCGGAGTCTGTATTCGGAGTAGGGGTGGATATTTGGATCGTAAAAGAAGCCCGTGAGCTTCTCCTTGGGAAAATCTGCTTGGAGTTTTTCTAAGAAAAAGTGCGAATCAACGCTGCAGCAGATATGAACGAGCATAGCGTATTAGTCACGCTCTGCTAAAACTTCAACTTTGATGATTTTATCTTGACCTTCGATACTGTCAAGTGTTTTCATTGACTCTTCATCATCAGCTTCAATCCCACCAAAAACAGTATGAACACCATCTAAGTGTGGTGTGTTATCAAAGCAGATGAAAAATTGGCTTCCACCCGTATTTGGTCCAGCGTGAGCCATAGAGAGTGTTCCTTTTACATGCGTGTGTTTATTCAAATCAGTTTCACAAGCGATAGAATACCCAGGTCCACCTGTCCCTGTTCCTGTAGGACAACCACCTTGAGCCATAAACCCAGGAATAACACGGTGAAAGTTCAATCCATCATAATAACCATCTTTGATAAGTGTTGCAAAGTTCGCTACAGTATTTGGTGTCTCATCACCATAGAGTTTAATCCACATAGTCCCTTTTTCAGTCTCCATCTTAGCCCATTGAAACTGCGCCATCTCTTCAGGTGTATAATCAAAAGTTTTCAACTCTTTTTTTCCAAACATACTTTTCTCCATATTTTTTTGAAATTATAGTTGTTTTTTCTTAAGAGATAGATGTTAAGTGCTCAACTTAATGCTATAATAGCCAAAAAAATTAAAGAAGGGAGAGTTGATGCCTGCACTAAAAAGAGAATTTTTCCCACATTACAATTATGAAGATTATTTTTCATGGGAGGGTGATTGGGAGTTGATAGATGGTGTGCCTTTTGCTATGGCACCTTCACCTGTCAAAAATCATCAGATGATAGTGGGATATATTTTTTCACATTTAGTAGATAAATTTACTTGTGAAGATTGTGATATTTTGATTGATTCAGACTGGAAACTAAGCTCAAGCACCATCCTTAAACCTGATGTCGCCTTAGTCTGCGATGATAAAAATGAAAAATATATTGCCAAAACTCCAGAACTAATCTTTGAAGTGATTTCCCCCTCAACGGCAAAAAAAGATGAGACGCTTAAATTTAGCCTTTATGAGCAAGAGGGCGTTCGGTATTATGTGCTTGTCTATCCTGAAGAACTTATCGCTAAAGTCTATAAAAACCGTGATGGAAAGTTTCAAAAAGTAGGCGATTACGACACCCAAACCCTCTCCTTTGAAGATCTTAAATGTGCCTTGGATTTTGATTTTGGTACTATTTTCAAGAGATTTAGAAAATAGTTAAATAAACTGGACTCAGTATAATCTTCTTATTCGTATTGATAGTGAAGATAAAAGAGAATTCTATATTAACGAAAGCATAAAAAATTGTTAGAGTGTAAGACAATTAAAAAGGCAGATAAATGCTTCGTTATTTGAAAGATTACTTTTAAGTAATAATAAAAAAGGTTAGCCATGAAAACAAAAGAGCATACAATAGAATTAGATTTTATAAAGAGACTAGAAGAGATTAAGTATATCTACAGACAAGATATAAGAGACAAAAATTCATTAGAGCAAAATTTTAGAGATAAGTTTGAAGCGTTAAATAGAGTAAAACTAACAGACAACGAATTTAATAGACTTTTAGAAGATATTATTACTCCAGATGTTTTTAAAAATTCAAAACTTTTAAGAGAAAAACAGAGTTTTGAGCGAGAAGATGGGACACCTCTATATTACACGCTTGTAAATATAAAAGATTGGTGCAAAAATAGCTTTGAAGTGATAAACCAACTAAAAATCAATACAAAAAATTCATACCATAGATATGATGTAATCATTCTAATAAATGGTTTGCCCTTGGTTCAAGTGGAACTTAAAACTCTTGAAGTAAGTCCCAAAAGAGCTATGGAGCAGATTGTAGAGTATAAAAATGATATTGGTAATGGCTACACCAATACACTTCTTTGTTTTATGCAACTTTTTATTGTCTCAAACAAAACTAATACATACTATTTTGCAAACAACGATAACAGACATTTTAATTTTAATTCGCAAGAGAGATTTTTACCAATATATCAATATGCAGATAAGCAGAACAAGAAAATATCATATCTTGATGATTTTACAAAAAGTTTTTTATCTAAATGTAAATTAGGAGAAACAATTAGCTCTTATATGGTGCTAGTAGAAGTAGAGCAAAAAATCCTTATAATGCGACCCTATCAGATATATGCAGTTGAAGCTATAGTTGAGTGTATAAATGATAATCGTGGCAATGGCTACATTTGGCACACAACAGGAAGTGGTAAAACTCTTACATCATTTAAAGCTTCAACACTTTTAAAACAGAACAAAGAGATAGAAAAAATACTTTTTGTTGTAGATAGAAAAGATTTAGATAGACAAACAAGAGAAGAGTTTAACAAGTTCCAAGAGGGTTGTGTAGAGGAAAATACAAATACGGCTACTTTAGTAAATAGACTCTTATCAGATGATTATAGTGATAAAGTGATAGTTACAACTATTCAAAAGCTAGGTATTGCTTTCGATAGCACCAACAAAAACAACTACAAAGAGAGACTAAAGCCTCTACAAGATAAAAGAGTGGTATTTATATTCGATGAGTGTCATAGAAGTCAATTTGGAGAAAACCACAAAGCTATTAAAGAGTTTTTTCCAAATAATCAACTTTTTGGTTTCACTGGAACCCCAATCAAAATAGAAAATGCTACTTATAAAACCATAGAGGGTGAAATAGCAACACTCAAAACAACAGAGGATATTTTTGATAAAGAGTTACACTCATATACCATTACAAATGCTATTGATGATGGGAATGTTTTAAGGTTTCATATCGACTATTTTAAGCCAGACAAAAAACCAAAAAATGGGATAATCCCAAAAAAAGCAGTTGTTGATGCGATACTTAGCAAACATGAAATAGCAACTCATGATAGAAAATTTAATGCTATTTTTGCCACAAGCTCCATCAATGATGCAATAGAGTTTTATGAACTCTTCAAAAATGAGCAACACTCACTAAATATAGCTTGTCTATTTTCACCTCCAGCAAATGGAGATAAAGATATAAAACAGCTCCAAGAAGATTTAGAGCAAGAGAAAGAGGATAACAAAGTAGAGCCAAATAGAAAAAAAGAGGCTCTTATAAACATAATAGATGATTATAATAAAAAGTTTAAAACAAACCACACCATAAACAACTTCGATAGTTACTATCAAGATATACAAATAAGAATTAAATCTCAAAAATTCTCAAACAGTGATTTAGCTCAAAGTGAGAAACTCGATATTGTTATCGTTGTAGATATGCTTTTAACAGGTTTTGATTCACACTATTTAAACACTCTTTATGTAGATAAAAATCTTAAATATCACGGACTTATACAAGCTTTTAGTAGAACAAATAGAGTTTTAAACAACTCAAAACCGTATGGTAATATCTTAGATTTTCGCTTACAGCAAAAAGAGGTAGATGAAGCTATAGCACTCTTTAGTGGTACAAGCACTAAAACACCAAAAGAGATATGGCTAGTCGAACCTGCCCCTGCCATAATCCAAAAACTTCAAACTGCTACAAAAGAGCTAAATGAGTTTATGCACTCACAAGGTTTAGAGTCTAATCCATCTCAAGTGGTAAATCTAAAAGGAGATAGTGCCAAAGTAGAGTTTATAAAAAAATTTAAAGAGGTGCAAAAGCTAAAAACAAATCTTGAACAATATACTGATTTGAGCGATGAGCAGAAGCAAACCATAGAAGAGATTATACCAATAGATACCTCAAGAGCATACAAAGGTGCATATCTTGATATCGCCTCAAAACTAAAAGATCAACGGAGTAAAAGCGACAATCCAAATGAACACTTAGAACAGCTTGATTTTGAGTTTGTGTTGTTTGCTAGTGCAGTTATCGATTATGATTATATCATGAATCTAATCTCTCAATACTCATCTACTAAACCACAAAAACAGAAGATTACAAAAGAGCAACTTATAAACATACTCAAATCAAACTCCAATCTACTCGATGAAAAAGATGATATGATAGAGTATATCAACTCTTTAGATGTAGGAGTAGCCCTTGATGAGAGCAATATAAAAGAGGGTTATGAAGAGTTTAAAAAGGCTAAAAATGAGACTGCACTTATAAAGATAGCAAAGAGTCACAACATAGAGCTAAAGAGCCTTAAAGAGTTTGTAGAG
>CAMZLS010000095.1 GCA_947311765.1 uncultured Helicobacteraceae bacterium | reverse complement strand
CATTGGAAGTATGCTCGCTCCCTACTTTAATCTTCTCAACATTGCTAATCATATCTTGAAGAGTAGTTTTAAAGAGATCAAGCTTCTCTTGTGAATCACTTGAATAAGATTCAATTTTTTCACTATTTTCTAGCATTCCGATAGAGTTTTGTTTTAAGATACTGATATTTGCTTCGACTTCACTTGTGGCTTTTTGTGTGCGCTCTGCTAGTTTTCTTACTTCATCAGCCACGACTGCAAATCCACGACCATGTTCGCCAGCGCGAGCTGCTTCTATGGCAGCGTTAAGCGCAAGAAGGTTTGTTTGATCAGAAATATCTTTGATGAGTGTTATAACATTGCTGATATCTTCAACATTACCACTTAAGCCATCTGCGGCACTGCGAGACTCTATGCTCATTTGCGTGATATTATCTATGGTGCTGACTATCTCATCGGTATGCTCTTGAACTTCTTTGATTACGGAGCCTGTTTGAGTATTTAGTTTGTTTACATCACTGACACTTTCGATATTGCTCTGCATGCTGTTGCGCAGGTTATTTGCATTTTCTATCGCGCCTAAAATCATTCCGTTGGAAAGCTTGAGTGTCATCTCGTTTTGTTGCATAGAGATTTGTATATCCTCTTTGGCTTTTTGTGCTTTATGAGCCTCTTCTTGAGCGTTTTTGGCAGAGACTTGCATATTGTCTATCAGTTGATTGAAACTACGCGCAGCGCTACCAAGCTCATCGTTTGCTTCGATATCTAAACGCTCAGAAAGATCAGCATCTTCACGAGATAAATCTCTAGCTTTTTTATCAAGATTTTTAATAGGTGTTATAATAGTACGTTTGATTGAATACCCTATAAAAAATACAATAAAAACAATAACTCCTAACATGATAAATATCTGCTTTAAAATTGAAGATTTTGAGCTAACAAGAATTTGATTAATTGTGCTTAGCTTATCGCCTATAAGTGCGTAACCGACTGTATTTCCTGAAAAATCTTTTATCTTTTGTGATACAAAAAAATAGTTTGGACTGAGATGACTTTTTTTATTCATGTCTATATTGAGAAGGGATATCTCATCTAAGAATGTTTTGTTTATTACATCTTCACGCACCGCAAGAGAATATCTACCGACTTTTGGCATCTTTTTAAGCTGTTTCGCGGTTGAGAGATATCTGTTGTCAAGCAAGATAAGGACATCATAGTCCTTTTTGTTTTTTGCTTGTTTAACGATAGAGTTAAGTCCTTGCATAAACTCAACAGAACCTAAGTAGTTGTTATCTAGCATAACAGGAGCTAAACCACGCAAGACTAAGCCAGCGCGTCCAAGTTCTATAGCTACAATAGGCTTTTTATTGTTCTTGACATCAACAATAGTATGGCGAAAACTTTTTAAGTCGTCTCCAAATTTATCTGGTTTCCATACACGCAAAAAACTGTGTATATTTGCATCATGAATATGTATTTTTATATTTTTATACTCTGTAAAGTCTTTAAAATTTTTAGTAAGACTTCGCAACTCTTTTATGGCAAATGTTCTGTCGTTATGCTCAAGTGATTCAACTACGGCGTAGCTGTTGGCTATATTGATAGCATTTGTAATTGCGATATCTTTTTTTGCTTGAAAAGCGTTATTATAAAATCCTAATAAATCTTTTGCCTCTTTTTTATAAAGATTTTCTTCCATTGTTTGTGAAGAGTGGTAATATTCTACACCCATAATACCAAGACCTAAGACAATAGCAACAAAAAGTGGTATAATTGTTTTTGCACCTATTGAAAGATTTTTCATAAGCAGTTCCTCATTTAAAATTAATTTTCTTAACTTTCGCACATAGATTCCAATAAATCCAACAAATAGGCACTTTTAGGTATAATTATGTTGCACAATATCATTATAAAGGGCTATTTTTATAGGACCTGACAATTATATCAATTATGCCATGAAGAGTTTGTTAAAGAATCCGATTTTAGAAGTGCTTCAAGTTCTGGTTTGGAGAGATTTAGAGAAGTTTCTTCATCAACTCGATATGATAGTTTTCTTGATAATTTATAAAATTAAAAAAGTTTTCAAGCTCAGGTTCATTAACCGCTTGGGCTAGTTTTCGACACTCTTCTTTCGCGTTAAGTTCCTCATTAATACCATTTAAGATAAAAGTTTTCAGATCAGTAATCTTATAACTCATCTCATGAATTTCACGAGGAATAGCGAGCAAGCCTAACTCTGCTAACATATTTCCAAAAGATTTCAGATGAAAATGCGACTCATCCACCAAATCTTGATAGACATCAAAGTGTAAAAGTGAGTCTGTATAATTTTGCATATAAAAATAGATGAAGATAAGCTCATACTCCTTATATGTTTCTTCAAATAAAAAGAGAATAAGTGCGTCACGCTGACGCGTATCAAGCTCTTTATCTTTGTATTTTAGTGCTTTATTAAAAGCAGTAATGGGAGCGTTACATGTAAGATCATTGAGCCAAGAGTCTATAACAGAGATAAAATAATTTTCATCTTTTCGAATACGAAAGAAAAGCTCACCATCGTGATAATTCTTTTGAGAATTGTGTAGGCACTCTTTGAGATGAGCAAGTGTCTTAAAAACATCATCATGCTTAATTGAGATCTCATTACGCTTATAGTTGTAGTAGTTATTCTCGCTACGATACTCTTTTGCTATCCACTTGAGGTGGCGAAAGGCTATCTGAGACATCTCATAGAGTTTCTCTTTTATCACAGGGTCTTTGATAGCAAATGAGCTAAAGAGTATATGGAGCCATAGTTCGTGTTTAGTTTGAAACAGATTCATCTTCTTCTTCCTTTGTCTCGCAACTTTGTTCGATCGCAATTTTATACATAGGCTCTTCCTTGCCATCTTGAAGATGCACATAGTTCAATAAGGCAGCATCAAAAGAGGTGAGCACCATCTCTGCGCACGCTTGTTGCGAAGAGGGAGCACCCGCAATCTGCTCTTTCATTAAAACAGCCGCGCGCTTGGCATTGGGCAGTGCGTCACCTTTTATCATCTCAGTAAACATTGAACCTAATATAACCGTATCTTGACAACCATTTGTACCAAAGCCAACATTTTCAAGTATATCATCTTTTACATGTAAGTAAAAGATAACAAACTCTTGTGCTTTAGGGTCAAAGCCCATACCTACGCCATTAGATGGCTCTATCTGACCGTAATTTTTCGGATTCATCATGTGATCTATAATTTCATCACTTAATTCTTTAGGAGTGTATTCTTCATTCATGGTGCGATTTTAGCATAAATTCCGTACAATCAGCTTATGAAAAAAAATCAAAATTTTACACAAAGTGCTTTTTTGCCCACAACTCGTGCGGAGATGGATGCTTTAGGCTGGGATTATTGTGATGTTATCTTAGTCAGCGGTGATGCCTATATAGACTCGCCTTTTATTGGTGTGGCAATGGTTGGGCGTATGCTCGAACGCTTGGGGTATAAGGTTGGAATGATAGGTCAGCCAGATATTACATGTATGGATGATATAGGGCGCTTGGGAGAACCTCGCCTCTATTGGGGCGTAAGCGGTGGTAGTGTCGATTCTATGGTCTCAAATTATACTGCAACGAAGAAATTTCGTAACTCTGATGATTATACCCCTGGTGGTAAAAATGATAAACGCCCCGATAGAGCTGCCTTAGTCTATTGCAATCTTATCCGCCGCTTTTTTAAAAAGACTGTGCCTATCGTTTTAGGCGGTATTGAGGCGAGTTTAAGGCGTACGACGCACTATGATTACTGGTCAAATAAATTGAGAAAACCTATCCTTTTTGATGCCAAAGCAGATATTTTGATATATGGTATGGGTGAGATTGCGATAGAAGAGCTAACATATGCCCTAGATAAAAAAAGAAATTGGAAAGATATTCGAGGAATATGTTATATCTCTAAAGAGCCAAACTATGAGTTTCATCAACTCCCCTCACACGCTGATTGCTTAAAAGAAAAAGAGAAATATATTGATCTTTTTGATCTCTTTTATGATAATAATGACCCCATTACTGCCAAAGGTCTCTGCGAAGAGGTAGATGGACGCTACCTAATTCAAAATCCACCTTGTGATCATTTAGATGAGAAAGAGATGGATGCCAACTCCGCTCTACCTTTTACCCGTGAGCTCCACCCCTACTATGCAAAAATGGGTGATGTAAAGTGCCTGGAGACGATTAAATTTTCTATCATGACACACCATGGATGTTGGGGAGAGTGTAACTTCTGCGCCATTGGTGTGCATCAAGGGCGTACTATCCGCACCCGCTCTGAAAAGTCTATCTTAAAAGAGGCAAAAGATTTTAATGCCTACAAAAATTATAAGGGAATTATCTCTGATGTGGGAGGACCTACGGCAAATATGTATGGATATGAGTGCGATAAAAAACTCAAAAAAGGGACATGCGATCATATGCGTTGCGTGGATGCAGAGCGTCTATGTAAAGTGATGAAGGTAGATCACTCACGAAATATCAACCTTTTAAGGCAGGTTAGGCAGGTAGAGGGAGTCCGTAAAGCCTTTGTTGCCTCAGGAGTGCGCTATGATTTTATTACTGCTGATAAACAGCACGGCTATACCTATCTCAAAGAGATGGTAAAACATCATATCTCAGGACAGATGAAAGTCGCCCCCGAACATACCCAGCAACATGTTTTAGAGTTGATGGGAAAACCAGGAAAACAGACGCTCGTTGATTTTAAAAAACTCTACGATAAACTCAACCGCGAAGAGGGGAAAAAGCAGTTTTTAACCTACTATCTTATAGCAGCACATCCAGGATGCCAAGAGAGAGATATGCATGAGTTAAAACGCTTTACTACGGATGAATTGAAGATGAATCCCGAACAAGCCCAAGTCTTTACCCCAACGCCAAGCACCTACTCAGCAGTGATGTACTACACAGAACTAGACCCAAAAACTCGTAAGAAGATATTTGTTGAAAAAGATACAAAACGAAAAGAGAAACAAAAAGCGATAGTGGTGAAAAAAGAAAGCTTTAAGAGTGGGTTCGCTTCTTAAGAAGCGTAAACTTCCCACCCTTGCCAACTTACAAGAGTAAGAAAAACTAATCCAATAATTAAAAATTGCATCTTACTCTCCTGCGAACATCATCCATGAATATGCAACCGTCATAACTGTGACTAGCCCTAATGAAATTATAATTGAAGTAAGCATTTTTGATTCCTTATATTTATTTATTTATAGTGCTAATTTAACAAAAAAAGTGTATTTATTGTGTAGTTATGATATTATTATATTAGTTTACATGTATCGCGATGTCCGCTTGTCCTAGCGTGGGATACTTTTCACTAGCTTACATGTAAAGGATTTTTTAGATAGGAGTGATTTGATGGATGAAAT
>CAMZLS010000094.1 GCA_947311765.1 uncultured Helicobacteraceae bacterium | reverse complement strand
TTTATATAAAAGTTGGATAATGGAAATTTTAGTTGTAGAAGATGACAAGGCAAACGCAAATCTTATAATGAAGCTCCTAAAAGCAAATCAATATAGCCCAACCCTTGCAGAAAACTTTGCCCAAGGTCTTGAAGCCATCGAAAATGTACGTTTTGACCTCATAATCTTGGATTGGAATCTCCCTGATGGTAGTGGTTTTTCACTCTTACAAGAGATTCGTTCACTCTTGATAGACTCCCAAGTTCTGATGCTCTCTGCAAATTCGGATATAAACTTTAGAGTAGAAGCGCTAGATAATGGTGCAGATGATTATCTCTGTAAGCCCTACTCTCACTTAGAACTGATAGCTAGGGTAAATTCTCTCCTTCGCAGAAACAGTACAAATAAAAATATGAGCTTAAAGATAGGCAATATCACCATTAATAAAAACAATAACACAGTAAGTAAAGATGAGGAAGTAGTAAACTTTACAAGTGCTGAATATATCATTTTTACAACTCTTGCCTTTACCTCTAAGAAAATTTTTACAAAATTTGAACTCTTGGATCTTATCCATAAAGAGTATGCAAACTCCTCTAGTAGCAATATCATAGAGGTTCATATAAAAAATATTCGTAAAAAACTTGACCAAAAAGATATCATCCAGACGGTTAGAGGTGTTGGATATAAGATAAGGAACTAATCCTTATCTTGTTGTTTAATCATCTCCGCCGCTAGGACCATTATGACAATCATAGCAACTTACCTGATGACCAGTTGGAAAATTTTTCGTTCCCCACTCTGTGCGTAAACTTCTAGCACTAAAGGTTTTCGATAAAACAGAACCTCTATAATCACTTCCATGGCATGATTTACACTGTGCACTGTTGTGTTCTGCTACATCTTCATGTCCACTCACCCAAGATTGCCCAACGCTATGCATGCCGTGTGGTCCACCTGTGCTTGTGTTTGGCATAGTATCGTGACATGCAGTACACTCTGCTATCGTACCCTCGTGCCCTTGAACTGCTATACTTTGCAAATTATCTTCTGCATGTGAACTAGGATAAATTGCATGCGTTGATCCGTGGCATGATGAACACTGCATACCTCCGTGTCCTTTACTAAATTTATACATGCTCACGCCTGCTTGTGGTGTGTTGGCATTTGTTGCGAAGCGATTATCTATCGCTGCTCGTAAGGTTCCTGTGGCTTGATTTGTCACTGCCTCCGTATGTCTTTTACCCTCTTGGTGACATGATTGGCAATTTGGCTCATCTAACCAACCATTGCGTCCATGTTGCCCAACCGCTTTCATAGAACCATGACAACTCTGACACTGAATATTTGACTGTTTCCCCATCGCTCCACGAAGACATTTTGTAGTTGCTCCAGGGTGGCATCTGTAACAAGCACTACGGTTTGTTGAACTTCCTAAAGTCTGCCCATTTGTCGGATCTTTCACATTGCTATGAAGAGAGTGAAGCGACTCTGTAAGCGGTTTAATTCCTGCAAATCCCGTTCCAGGAAGCGCATTGCTAGCGTGGCATGTTGCACAGAGTGTAGGATTACCATTTTTAGCACTCACATAGAGACCTGCGCTATCGTAATTATTATATCCAGCCGCTTTAAGATTGCTTTGATTATCGCTGACCGCATTTGGATACTTCTGATCATGTAATCTCAAGATATTATACTTATAATCACGCTCGGCATTGGCATCATTTTCCCAACCAGCAGATGGTCTAGCATCATTATAGTTACTTGTAGAACTATGACACGCCTTACAATCCATCTCATCACTAACAGGAAGCACTACTTTTGTTGTCGCTAGAACCTTTCCTGATATATCTTTTGCTGTTACATGTACCATTGGATAGTAGTTTTTAGAACCATCATCATTATATGGTGAGAGTGGAATACCTGTGGCTTCCCACCAGTTATTTGTACTGTTATAGCTTAAGGTATGTGGTGTCAACTGTGGAACACTATTACCAGTAAGACCTATATCTTTTGCTGGTGAAGCATTGAAAAGATACTGTACATAATCCCAAAAGTTTGTTTTTGGAGTATTGTCGGATGTTAGCAATGATGTTGTATTGTATTTTCCATTCAATGCAGGTGCTGCACTATACTCTATAATGACACCAGATGTTATGTGCTTATTTGATGTTCCAGCTTTTTTTATAAGCTGTGCATTGAGATTGTTATATGGAGGCAAGATAGAAAATACCGCATAATCTTTTCCATCCATACAGTGCATTCCTAAATCATTCCATGCTAAGAGGGTGTAATTACCAGAAGTGACAACTGCCCCTCCTCCACTGTCTCCACCTGAATTTCCTACTGATGATTGTGAATTTGATTCACTACTATAATTTGAGCTTTCATCTGCGTGCTCACCTTCATCCTTGTTCTCGTCTTTGTTTTCATTATTTTCTGAAGAATACTGCTCTGATTTTCCTGAATCAGCGCTATCTCCGCTACTACCACTTGATGATGTCTCACCACCACATCCAGAGAGTGTAAGCATCATTATCAACAATAGACCTGTCAAAGCATGTGCTAGATTTAATCTTCTTTTCATCGTAAGCTCCTTTTTTTCACTAGACATTATGAATGAAGAAGATGAAGAGAAGATGAAGATAAATTCATATTGAGATTTAATCAGTATTATGAGATAATCTTTCAATCTAATACTAGGAAAAAAAATGAAAATGAAAATTATCTTCTTAATGCTTATAGCAACGCTTTTTAGTGCGTGTTCTTCTCTGCGTGTTAGTAGCGATTATGATACAAAATTTGATATGAAAACTTTAAAACAATTTCATATTATTCATAGCAATGCTAAAGATACGCTTACTATCAACCGTATTGATGATGCAATCACTAAAGAGTTAAACACAAAGGGATATAAAGCTGTAGCAAAAAATGAGGCTGACTTTTTAGTTTACTATCATATTGATGTGAAAAATAAAACACAGGTGCTTACTGATTATCAGACAATAGGAATGTATCCTTATCGTTATGGTGGCATAATGGTTCCAACAACACGCACCTACAATTATGATGAGGGAAAATTGATCGTAGATATGGTTGTCCCAAAAGATAACAATATTATCTACCGTTTAAGTGTCAAAGATGAGTTAAAAACATTTGATACACCTCAAAAACGCACTAAGTATATCAACAAAGTCATCAAAGCACTCCTCAAAGACTTTCCTGAAAAAAAACTATAAATTTCGTTATTTTTAGAGCTTATTTAAATGCTCTAAGAATGGCTCTGGATCTTGATAACCGACAATGCTTCGTCCTTTTATAAGCTTCCCATTTTCATTAAAAAACAAGATAGCTGGTGGTCCAAAAACACCATATTTTTTACTAAGTGCTTTTTCACTCTCACCATTGGCAGTAACATCTGCTTGGATTAAGACAAACTCGGACATTTTAGCTTTTACACTAGTATCGCTAAAAGTATTGCGTTCTAGCTCTTTACAAGCGACACACCAATCAGCATAAAAATCTAAGATCACTTTTTTACCCTGAGAGTTTTTCAAAATTACATTTAATTCTTCTATTGAGGTAATTTTTTGAAATGAAGTTTCTTTGACTCTTTGCGCACTAAGAATTGACTGTGATATTGTAAATTCCGATAGAGGGCGCAAAGGATCTTTGGCTCCACTAATTCCACCAAAAAAGAGTGAGGCACCATACATAAATATAATAAGCCCCATCGATTTTGTAATTGCTTTAGGACAACGTGCGCATTCGCTTTTGACTGATTCAAATGCACCCATATTTACAGATGTAGCCACAAGTAAAAATGACCACAAAAGCAGAGTGATACTCTCAGGTAAAATACGACTAATCATCCAGATAGCAACACCGATAAGCATTATTCCAAAGATAGTCTTGATAGTATCCATCCAAGCTCCCGGTTTTGGCATAAATTTTCCTGCGCTAACACCTACGATAATAAGTGGTATTCCCATTCCTACGCTTAGTGCAAATAGAGCAATTCCACCCAAAAGAGCATCACCAGTCTGTCCAATATAGATAAGAGCGCCCGCTAGTGGTGCGGCCACACAAGGTCCAACTATTAGTGCTGAGAAAAATCCCATCAGAGCAACGCCCATGTAACCACCCTGTTTCTGACCTACCTTGTTGAGGCGTGACTGTATAAACTGCGGCATCTGTAACTCATAATAATCAAACATAGAGAGAGAAAGTGCAACAAAAATTAGAGAAAAAGTTACAATAATCCAAGGTGTCTGAAAAGCCGCTTGTAGATTTGCTCCAAACATTCCTGCCAAGACCCCTGCTACTGTATAAGCCACAGACATAGCAAGAACATAAACCAACGACATCATAAAAGCCTTACGTGTCGTAATATTTTTACCTTGAGCAACAATAACTGAAGAGAGGATAGGAATCATAGGAAAGACACAAGGTGTCAATGCAAGTAAAAGTCCAAAACCTAAAAAGCTTATGATAATAAACAACAAGCTTCCTTCCTTGAGTGTTTGTGCAATATTATCACTTTCAGAACTTGGCTCTATTGTTGTACTTTGTGAACTTTTAGTTTCACTCTTGTTTGCAATAGGAGCATTTGATTGAAGTTTATCACTATCAACTTCAAGAGTAAACACTTTTTTTAAAGGCTCATAGCAGAGTCCTTGCTCTGAACATCCTTGATATTCAATAGCAACTTCAAAAGAAACTTTTCCTGAAACATTTCCATTTTTAGCAAGATTTACAATGATTATTGGAGAGTCCAAAAAGACTTTCTCATCATGATGATCGGTAGATTTTGGCATAATCACAGATTTAAAAATGATACCATCATCACTATTTACATCTACTACATGCAATTTCTCTTCATAAAGATAGATATCTTTGGCGATATTGACAGTAGCTATAACTTGTTGCTTATCATTTAGAGTAGCAGAGGGTTTAAATGCCTCATCAGGCATTAAGAACTTAGGCAAAGCTCCAAAAAGTATGACTGAAAAAAGCAGTAAAAAAGAGAAGTGACGCATAATATTCCTTACATTTAATGAAGAATTGTAACCAATGTTTTATTTAAAAAATGTGACATGCATTACATAAGATTATTTTTTAAGTTAATAAAGCTTCTTTGCACAATCGTGTAATCTTCTTAAAATCTTTATCAGCGATAGCTTGCTTGGGAACTATCCAGCTTCCGCCAACACATAAAACATTTTCTAAAGATAAAAAATCATTTACATTATTTAAATTCACTCCACCTGTTGGGCAAAATTTCATAGAGGCAAAAGGCCCTGAAAAAGCTTTGAGTGCAGCTGTTCCTCCTGCTACGGTTGCTGGAAAAAGCTTACAGTGCTCGAAATTATTATTTTGTGCAAACATCACTTCTGAGGCTGTGGCAACGCCAGGTATAAGCGCAATTTCTAAATCTCTTGATATAAGCATCAACTCTTCACTAATTCCTGGGCTAAAAATAAATTGCGAACCATAATCTACTGCTTTTTGAAAACCTGAAGCGTTGATAACTGTTCCTGCGCCTACATTCATCTGTGGCATATTTTTAGCGATTGTCTCTATGGATTTCAGACCTGCTTGAGTGCGTAAAGTAATCTCCATAATAGCTATACCACCTTCAAGCAGAGCTTCTGCTAAAGGCAGAGCATCTTGCGCATTATCAAGAGCGATAACAGGAACGATAGGCGATATTTGCATCACTTCTAGGGCATTCATGCTCTCTCCTTTCCAGCGATATCAAAAAGACAAGCGCCCTCTTCGGCACTTCCTACACTCTGTCGCATTGCAACAAAGAGCTCTCTCCCAAAGCCATGTTGGTTTACATGTAAGTCTGGGGTTTTAATATTTCGTGAATCTACATCATCAACCAAAAGTGTCAATTCTCCTTTTTTCACATCAAAACGAATCATATCACCTGTGTCTATCTTCGCTAAAACACCACCTGCTAAAGCCTCTGGCGACATATGAATAGCGGAGGGAACCTTTCCTGAAGCACCTGACATACGACCATCAGTCACAATAGCTACTTGAAAACCCTTATCTTGCAGTACACCTAAAGGAGGCATCAAACCATGAAGTTCTGGCATACCGTTGGCTTTTGGACCTTGATAACGCACAACTGCTATAAAATCTTTTTCTAATTCACCTTTTTCAAAGGCTCTTTGTAGCTCTTCTTGAGATTCAAAAACGATAGCTTCTGCTTCTATAAACATCTGACTCTCTTTGAGCACTGAAGTTTTAATGACACTTCTGCCAATATTTCCACTTAAAAGCTTCAAACCGCCCTCTTGTGAAAAAGGCTCTTGTGCTAAAGAGATAACACTTGTATCTTTGGAGGTTTTTACACCTTCATTAAATCTTAATTTTCCATTCTCTAGTACAGGCTCAACGATAAATTTATCTAAGCCTCTGCCTACAACAGTCTCCACATCTTCATGAGCGATACCAGCATCTAAAAGCTGTGCAATAACACTACTCATCCCACCTGCATCACGAAAATGATTGACATCTGCTTGACCATTAGGGTACATCTTGCACAACAGAGGTGTGACTTTTGAGATAGCATCAAAATCATCCCATGCAAGTACAATTCCTGCGGCTCTTGCCATTGCAATAAGATGTATAGTGTGATTTGTAGAACCACCCGTTGCCATTAAGCCTATGATTGCATTTACAAAGCTTTTTTCATTGATGATATCTGCTATGGGTTTATAGTTTCCGCCAAGCTCAGTCATATTTAAAATATTTTTTGCAGCGTGTGCAGTAAGGGCTTCTCGTAGTGGCGTGTTGGTATTTACAAAGGAGCTATTTGGGAGTTGTAAGCCCATCATCTCAAGAAGCATCTGATTGGAGTTGGCAGTGCCGTAAAATGTACATGTACCACTACTATGATATGAGGCTGCTTCTACTTTTAAAAGAGCATCTTCACTCACATTTGCTAGGGCAAACTCTTGACGAATTTTCGCTTTTTGGGCATTGCTTATACCTGAGGGCATAGGACCTGCTGGGACAAACATACCTGGAAGATGTCCAAAAGAGAGCGCACCGATAAGTAAGCCTGGAACAATTTTATCACAGACTCCTAGATAGAGCGCACCATCATAAACATTATGTGAAAGTGCTATTGCCGTTCCCATTGCGATATTGTCTCGGCTAAAAAGACTCAGATCCATACCTGGTTGCGATTGGGTTACACCATCACACATAGCGGGTACGCCACCTGCAACTTGCGCGGTTGCACCATTGTCCATCAAAGTGCGTTTTATAAGTGCTGGATAGAGTTTAAATGGCTCATGAGCCGATAGCATATCATTGTATGCAGTGACTATTGCGATATTTGGTGTCTGCATCTGCGTGATAGAAGATTTCTCATCTTCTTGCATCGGTGCCATTGCGTGTGCTAGATTGCTACAGCTAAGTTTTTCACGATTGACTCCGTGAGTTTTTGCAGCTTCTATGCGTTTGAGATAAAGAGAGCGACTCTCTTGTGAGCGCTCCTGAATTTTCTCAGTTATATCTTGGATTATTTGATTCATGTGTAGTAAACCTCTAAATCTTTTATATCTTGGTGTAATATTGAGCCGATAGGCATACGAAGCATATCATCACTCTTTAAAGCCGCTTTATAAACAGAAAGTTTGTTTTCACCTTCAAAGTGTAGGTAAATATTTTGCGCACTTAAAATTGCTTTTCGTGTGAGACTCATTCTTGTGTGTAGGGCATCACTTGGTTGCATGCTGATACACAAAGAGTCGTTTTCTAAGTCTAAACCCTCTGCTAAGCAGGGATTATTTGGAAAGAGTGAAGCGGTATGTCCATCAGCGCCCATGCCTAAGATTATGACAGTAAAAGACATAAGGAAAGCTTCTATATTTTCTTTACATGTAAGCCTTGCATCTTTAGCTTGCATACCTTCAATATACATACCCACAAAAGATGCTTCACTAGCCTTATCTTGAAGAAGATGCTCTCTGATAAGTTTTTCATTGCTATCAGTATGAGAGGAATCTACCCAACGCTCATCACATAAGCCAATCGTGACTTTTTCCCACTCTATAGCAATTTTGCGTAATTTCTTAAAAAGAGGTTTTGGTGTACTGCCTCCTGAAACAATAAGCGAAGCGCGGGTCGTTTTGTCTATAGAATCTTGAAGATTTTTGGCGATATTTTGGCTGAGTGTATCTGTCAATTCCTCAGAGCTTTTAAAATGATTTATATTATTCATCATTCCAACTTCTTCCATCACTTGCAATAAGCTCTATAGCCGCACTTGGTCCATCATTGCCTGCGCTATAATGTTTCATAGGCACTATATCTTCTTGCCAAGCTTCTAAGATACTATCTGCCCATCTCCAAGCAGCCTCAACCTCATCAAGACGCATAAAAAGAGTTGGGTTTGAGTGGATAACATCAAGTAAAAGACGCTCATATGCCTCTGGTTTTCGTGAAATATTTTCAGATGAATTTAGCTCCAACTCTACTTGCTGCAAACGCATAACCTCACTAAGACCTGGAATTTTATTCATCAGTTTAAGCTCAATGCTCTCTCTTGGTTGCAAGGAGATGACTAGCTTATTTTTAGAGATACATGCGCCCTTGTTGGCAAAAATAGAGTGTGGAACGCCCTTAAACTGAATGACAATCTCTGAATTTCGCTTCTGCATTCTTTTACCACTACGAATATAAAAAGGAACACCATTCCAGCGCCAGTTATCGATATCAACGCGAATAGCAGCAAAGGTTTCGGTTGTACTATTTTTCACCCCTTCACCTTCACGATATCCTGGAACAGATTCTCCATTACTTGAACCTTTAGTATATTGAGCGCGTACAGTCTTTTGCTGTATATCAGCTGGAGTCATAGGACGCAATGAACGCAATACTTTTACCTTTTCATCACGAACGCTATCCGCATCAAGAGAGCAAGGTGGCTCCATTGCTATAAGGCAGAGTAGTTGCATAAGGTGATTTTGAATCATATCACGCATAGCACCATACTCATCATAATAGCCCCAACGCCCTTCAACGCCCACACTTTCAGCTACGGTAATCTGAATATGATCAATATTATTAGCATCCCATAGAGGCATAAAAATACGATTTGAAAAACGCAAGGCTAAAATATTTTGCACAGTATCTTTACCGAGATAGTGATCAATTCGATAGATTTGAGACTCTTGAAAATATTGAAGCACTTCAATATTGATAGCGCGAGATGACTTTAAATCACGCCCTATAGGTTTTTCAAGAACTACACGGCTACTTGGCAATATAAGTTCGTATCTACTTAAGGCTTTGCAGATACTTCCAAAAAAAGAGGGGGAAGTGGAGAGATAATTGACTCTATCACGCTCAGGGTATTGGGATAATACATCAGCAAGAGAACTATATTTCTCTTCATCACTTAAATCTACTCTAACAAGATGAAGCTTCTTTTTAAATATATTAAATTTTTCTGCATCATATTTATCAATAATTAAAAATTCTTTGAGTTTTGTCTCAACAAGGCAGAGATGTTCTTCTAGCTCCATATCTGCTCTCGTTACAGTAATTATACGAGTATCTTGATGAAAATATCCATCATGACAGAGGTGATAGAGTGCTGGCATTAGCTTACGAAATGCCAAATCTCCATGACCTCCAAAAATTATAATATCGCATAAGTTTTCATGCTTATTCATTGAATTTTTCTTATTTTTCTAAATTATAATAATAATTTGTAGCTTCAACAAAGCCATCAACACTGCCACAATCAAATCGCCTACCTTTAAACTTATAGGCAACCACCATCCCTTTTTTTGCTTGCTCACAAAGTGCATCTGTAATTTGGATTTCACCATTTTTGCCTGGCTTAGTATTTTCAAGCATGCTGAAAATATCTGGTGTCAAAATATAGCGTCCAATGACTGCAAGATTTGTTGGAGCCTTATCTACATCAGGTTTTTCTACCATATTTGAAACCATAAAAACATCCTCTTCTATCTCGCTACCTTCTATAACACCATATTTATCAACATCTTCTGCTGGCACTTCCATAATAGCTACGATACAACATTTGTATTTAGCATAGAGTTTTGTCATCTGTTTTAAAACACCATCACCATCAAGATTTACACACAAATCATCTGCTAAAATGACAGCAAAAGGGTCTTGTTCACCTACAAGAACCTTCCCTTTATGGATAGCATCACCCAAACCTTTCATCTGTAGTTGTGGCGTATATGTAAATGTACAATTTGCAATAACATGGCGTATCTCTTTAAGCAATCCTTCTTTTGAAGAACCTTCTATCTGATGTTCTAACTCATAGGAGATATCAAAATGATCCGTAATTGCACGCTTGCCTCGACCTGTGATAATTGCCATAACATCATATCCAGCCTCCATAGCCTCTTCAACACCATACTGAATAAGTGGTTTTGTTAAGATGGGTAACATCTCTTTTGGCATCGCCTTTGTAGCTGGTAAAAATCGTGTGCCATAACCTGCTGCTGGAAATAAACATTTTTTAATCATGATATGCTCCTATTATTTTTTATATTTTATCTAGCACAAGCTAAGGAAGAGTTTTAAGAGGCTAACATTTTTGTAATATTATTGAAATCTTGAAGCAATAGCTTAAGAGTGTCTTTTAGCCCTCTCTTCTTGCAGTAAAGTATCTAAAATATTGATAACTTTTTGGCTTGCTTTTTCTGCGCTATCAAAATAGGTCATAACATTTTGTGATTCTTGAGCACATGTTCCATTCTGTACACAACCGACAACTTTTTTGATACTATCGTGAACCTCTTTATGAGGTATTTGCATTTTTGAGAAGCTTGCACATTTGCCAAATTTATCTTTACCCATTCCATCAAAATACCATTTTCCTAAACGGCACTCCGTATCACTTGCAAAGTCTGCATGAACCTCTCCTGTAAATACAGTTTTATAACCATTAGCTTTAAAGAGGAGATGATCTAATTTGCTCAAAACTGTAAAGATTGCATAGGTCACATTAGTTGTCTCTTCTTCGATAACTGCTGCATTAGTAGAAAGCTGATGCATCTTATCTTGAAAAGAGTCCATCTGTTCATTAGAACTTTGTGATAGTCTTTCCATCTGCGATGAGTGCTCATGCACCTCTTGTGTATTTTGTTTTAGACTATGTACTGTTATCTCAACTTCTGAAGTTGCTTTTTGGGTACGTTCTGCGAGCTTTCTTACCTCATCTGCGACAACAGCAAATCCACGCCCATGCTCTCCTGCTCTTGCGGCTTCAATAGCAGCATTGAGTGCAAGAAGATTTGTTTGGTCTGAGATATCCTTGATAAGATTGATAACATCTGCAATACTTTCAACATTAGTATTGAGTGTTTCAACTTGTTCAAAAGTACTATTGATATGCTCTAAAAGTGATTGCAAGGTATCTACAAGTTGATGAATTTCAATATTACATCCATCTACAAAACCACTATTGTCTTGATTTCGATTGGAAATATCTTCTAAGGCACTCAGATTATCACTCAAATTATTTTGAAGTAATTTTAAATCTCTATCGCAACCATCAGTCAAACCCTGCGTCAAAGATTTGATAAGCTCATTCATAACAGCATTTGCATCAGACTCTCTTAGCTCTTTTTCTAAGGAAAATACTTTTGCATTAACACCTACTAACTCCTCTTCAAGCTCTACTATGCGTGCATCTTTCTCTTTTATTTTTTCTTCTAATGCTTTATTGTTCCCAAACATACTTTTGCCCCTTTTGATACATTTTTTTAATTATAACAGATAAATATATAAATTATAATTTATTTTTACTAAATTAAGCGTTATAATCTCATTTTCAAGGAGCCCCATGCCACATCAAACAAAAAAACTTACCCTCGGTGTCAATATTGACCATATCGCCGTACTGCGTGAAGCGCGTCAAATCAATGATCCTGACCCCTTAATGGCTCTTGATATCTGTGCACAAAATGGTGCAGATCAGATCACCATTCACCTGCGTGAAGACCGTCGCCATATTCAAGATGGGGATGCAAAAAATATTATTCGTAGCTCTCGTCTTCCTGCCAATCTTGAGTGTGCTATTGATGAGGGAATTATCACTATCGTTAAAGAGCTTTTACCTCACCGTGCCACCTTAGTTCCTGAAAAACGCCAAGAAGTCACTACTGAGGGTGGTTTAGATGTTATAGGGCAGGCTATGGCTCTTGATATTACTATTGAGCAGTTAAGTGCTAGTGATATTCCTGTTTCATTGTTTATCGACCCCGATATAAAAACTATAGAAAAATCAAAATTTTTAGGGGCAGATATGGTCGAGCTTCATACTGGAAGATATGCAAATATCTTTGCCATGCTCAACAGTTCACTCCCCTACTCTCACCATAGTATCGCTGAGTTTGACCTGCCTCGTCATCAACTAGAAACAATGTTAGCTGAGGAGATTATCACCCTTAAAAAAGCTGCTGATTATGCACTCTCTATCGGTCTAAGAGTCGCTGCTGGACATGGACTCAACTATCAAAATATCGCTCCAATTGCAAGTATAGAGAGTATAGAAGAGCTCAATATCGGTCAAAGCATCATTGCAAGGTCAGTTTTTACTGGTCTTGCAAGTGCAGTTAAAGAGATGAAAGCTCTCTGTGTCAGATAAGCCAACTATCGCCATAAGTATTGGCGACTTAAATGGTGTAGGCGCAGAGATAGCCTTAGCCTCACATAAGGCGATATCGCTTACATGTAAGCCCATTTATTGTGTTGATAGAGCTATGTTAGAGTACGCAGCAGAGCTCTTACATGTAAAGATTCCTAAAGACTTTCAAACCTTACATGTAAGCGATAGTTTTCCTATCAAAGTGAGCAAGGTTACTCAAGAGAGTGGGCTGTATAGTTACAACTCTTTTATGAAGGCTATTACACTTTGTAAAAACGAAGAAGCCGATGCAGTTGTCACATTGCCTATTCATAAAGAGGCGTGGGCTAAGGCAGGGCTTGATTATGTTGGGCATACTGATCTGCTTCGTAAGCACTTTAAGCGAGAAGCTATCATGATGTTGGGGTGTGAAGCCATGTATGTGGCACTTTTTACTGAGCACATCGCACTTAAAGAGGTTGCCTTACATGTAAGACTCTCTAAACTTGTGACTTTTTTACTTGATTTTTATACTGCAACGAATGCTAAGAAGGTTGCAGTGCTTGGTTTAAACCCTCACGCAGGTGATAATGGCGTTTTAGGGAATGAAGAAGAGGAGATCAAAGAAGCCATAGAGTATGTCAATACAAAGATAGGCTACAAAGTTTTTACAGGGCCCGTCGTGCCTGATACTGCTTTTACGCCACATTTTAGAGCGCAATATAAGTACTTTATCGCCATGTATCATGACCAAGGTTTAGCACCATTAAAGGCACTTTATTTTGATGAGAGTATCAATGTTTCGCTTAATCTTCCTATCATCCGTACCTCGGTTGATCATGGAACCGCTTTTAATATCGCCTATAAAAACAGAGCGAATACTCTAAGTTATCTTAATGCTGTGAAAGCGGCTATAGCGCTTATTTAGTAGAATTGCTGAGGCTAGTACCCCCACCACCTATAGATTGAGGGTCTCTGAAATTTATAGGTAGTGGGGTACTAGTTTTTTCTTTCAACTAAGAGAGTAAATATCTGGTCTGCGTTGATGTATTATTATATAATTATGCTAGTAACTATAAATTCTTAGTATTAATAAGAAATCTATTATAATACGCAAATGAAGAATAGTAATTATAATTTTTGTGCCACATTTACAAATATTTCACATGAGTATTTTCAGATTGATTTGCATCAAAAGAGTATCAATAAAGCTTTTTTACAAGTTGCAAAGAAGATGCTTCTTAGTGATGAACTTGAGAGTAAAATTCTCTCAAATACTCTTTATAAAGCACTTTTTTTTGATGAGGAGCATAATTTACGCACACTTCTTTCTCAAATCCACCATCATCTTAAAGAGCCTTATACCTTAGAAAATTTTCTCTCAAATTATTTTTATATTATTTTGAACCATTATGTAAAATCTTTTTATGGGCATCGCTTGGGTTGGAAACGGATCTCTCGTTTTAGTAGTGCTATTGAAAATTTTATTGATTGGAGTCAGACTATTGATTATCGTATTGAAGATGAAAGCAATCTCCTCTCACCCGAAGAGCAAGCCATAGCTAACTTAGAAATTATTCGTGAAAAGAAGGTGAAGATTACTGTCTTAAATACTTACAGAGGTGTCCCTATTCAGTATAAAGCCTCTGTTGTTCACACCACGCAAAATAGTGTCTTTTTAAAAACCCATCCTATTCAAGAAGCCGCAGCAAAAGAGCAAGGAGCTATCTATATCTTAGGGAATGCTCCTTTGGAATATGACCTTTTTGCTCAGACTAAGCCCGTCAGATACAAGGGGCATATCCTCTTAGAGTTAAAAGAGTTCAATATCTTGAAAAACAGTCTCTTTCAAAGACAGAGTATTCGTGTTCAACCTAAACTTCAAGTACAACTCCAACTTCAGTATGATAAACTTAACTATAAAGTGCAACTCTTTGATATCTCTTTGGGTGGTCTCGCTATCATAACAACACAGAGACTAGCCATTGAAAAATATGCCTCACTCAAAATTAAAATACCCAATACGCTCTTTGGTAAAGAGGCAAGTTTTAATGCAACACTTATTCAGTCATCACGCTTTGAAGAGAGTGAAAAATATCATTTTAATCTCAATCTCACAACTTCGCAAGAGACTCTACTCAGTCGCTATATCACGAAACAACAAAATGAGATTATTCAAGATCTTAAGAGATGGGTTTAAGTAATAGGCCAGATATAATTACAAAACCAACAACATTTAAAAGGTTTAGATTCAAGGCAAACTTTTGTTAGCGATGCGAGCATCGTTGACGAAAGTTTAACGCAGA
>CAMZLS010000093.1 GCA_947311765.1 uncultured Helicobacteraceae bacterium | reverse complement strand
GGAAGCTCACTAACTCCCTCTTGAATAAGTCTTTGAAATAGAGGCACAACCGAACCGCGACTTCCTACAACATTTCCATATCTCACAACAGAAAAAGCCGTTCTTCTTCCGCCTCGTATATTGTTTGCAGCAACAAAAAGCTTATCGCTTGCTAGTTTTGTTGCTCCATAGAGATTTATCGGATTTGCAGCCTTGTCTGTAGAGAGAGCTATGACTTTTTTAACGCCACACTCCAAACTTGCATCGATAACATTTTGCGCTCCGTTGATGTTGGTTTTGATACACTCCATAGGATTGTATTCTGCTATAGGAACATGCTTCAAAGCCGCCGCATGGATAACATAATGCACGCCATACATCGCTTTTTTCAGACGCTCCAAATCTCGTACATCGCCTATCATATAGCGCATGCAAGTATCATTGAAAATCTGTGCCATCTCGTACTGTTTGAGTTCATCTCTTGAGTAGATAATAATCTTATTGGGTTTGAATTTTTTTAGTAGAATTTCTGTATATTTCTTGCCGAAGCTTCCTGTTCCGCCTGTTATGAGTATATTTGCATCATTAAACATTTAGCTATCCTTTGAGTTTCTAAAGCAAAAAGAGTGCCATCTATTTTATATCAAACTTTGAAACTTCATCTCTTTGTGTGGATTGCAAAAAAACGATGTTTTTTTGCAATTTATTTTTTATTGCAAGTGTTTCATTTTGCAATGATTGTATAAGCATGGCTGCTTCTTTGAGCAAGTAGCGTGCCTCATTCATATCATCTATGGAACTGAATTTTGGCATACTCAAAGAGAGGCTATCAATCTTTTGTGCATTTTGCTCCGCAAGAGCTATTTTAAAAGACTTAAGCCACAAGCTTTATCCTTTTGCAGCAGCAAGTGCCATATCTATCTGCTGGGTAAGACCAGAAGACTGGTTGTTGAGTCTATTTATGATGGCGTCGTAGGCGATAAAGCGTGTGGCCATTGTGTCGTATTTGGCATTTAAAAAATCGAGTGCGCGTGTATGCTCTTCTTTAAATGATGCAATACTATCGCTAGATGCTTTTGTAAGCGTATCCATAAAACCACTAGATCCTACATAACTATCTAAAAATTTATTTAAAGATGTAAAGATACCATCAACTGCATCATCACCACTGCCTGAACCACTAAAAAAAGCCTCGGCTGCATCAGGGTCAGCACTAAATTTTGTATCAAAATCTGCTTGCGTAAAACTCATGGTTCCATCTTGCTTGAGTCCTATGCCGTATTGTGCTAGAGAGTTCCCTTTCTCATCTACAGAAATAATCATTTTAGTGATCTCTCTAGCGATATTTTTTATAGTATTGTCTCCATTAAAGATACCTACTTTTCCCTCATCTAAATTTGTAAGTGTCATATCATCAAGTTGTTTTATTAATGTGTTATAGCTTGTTACAAGTCCACTGAGTTCATCTGAAACTTTTTGAGTATCTTGAGCGATAGAAATATTGGCACTTTCTCCCTCTTTAAGAAGAGAAATACTTAATCCTAGTTGGATATCAATGATGGTATTACTACTGCGCGTCATTGTAATCCCATTAAATTTAAAAGAGGAGTCTAGCGCATCTTGAATAACACTCATATCGCCTGCAACACTGCTTCCATTCGCGCTTAAAAGCTTGCTATCGAGTCCCGAACCTAAGTCAGTAATAGTGATAGCTTCGTTTTGGGTGGCTTCTTTTGGGCTTAATACCATACGATAATCATTATCACCATACTTTACAATACTCGCAGAAACTATGCCACGCAGCGCTGAGTCACTATTTATACTATCTGCAAGGCTTTGTATAGTTGAAGCATCAGTGTAGTCTATCTGATAGTGAGTGCCGGCTATCTCTATATCCATCTGTCCCGTATTTGAAGCAGCATCAGCAGCTGCAGTTACAAAAGTATCTGAAACTTGCACATCACTAAGAAGCCTTGTGTCAAGATTTCCGCTTAAATCGGTAAGACTCATAGCTTGATTGTTTCCTGTCTTATCTGAAGTGATAACCAAACTAAAAGCACTCTCACCAGTCTGCAAGATAGAAGCAGTCACATCGTTACCTGCTGCATCATTGATAGATTTTTTCAACTCCTCTAGTGTTGTTCCTGCTTTATAGTCAATGGCGTGATTTGTACCATCGATATTAAGATTTAAGGTGCCAGCTATTGTAGCAACTTCAGCAGTTTTTGAGCTAAATTCACCTGATTGCTGTACATTGCCCTTAGCTAAAGTAGTCACATCTATTGTAAAAGATTGGATACCAACTCCAGCTTCTGCTTCTACCATCACGCCATCATTGTTACCAGAAACACTTCGTTCTTGATAGAGTACATCATAGTCAAGTGCACTTACATTAGATTGAAATGAAGTCAGCAAAGAGTCGAGTAAATCTAAGGCTTGCCCTTTTTGTTGCTGAAGCGTAATCGAATTTTCTATTGGCTTTATTGTATTTGTCTTGTCGTTATCTTTAAGTTTATCAATTAAATCCGATGTCAAAACGCCTGAACCAATACCGAGTGAATTAATCGTTCCAGCCATAACAAATCCTTTTATATTATATCTTGCATGTAATATCGGCAGAAGTAATTATTTTTTTACTATGCTCAACTTTCGGACATAAAAAAGTACAATATAGCCCCATAAACAGACAATAAATTACAAAAGATGTAATACTCTTCCTTCGCGCCAAGAGAGGCTATTGGCAATTTTATAATCACTTGCCAAATTTTATCTATGAATAGAAGCTCTTTAAAAGAGCTTCTTATGTATTAGTTAGCGTCTGGTCTAGGAGTTGTAGCTGTTGAAGCAGGAAGTGTTGGATAGGTGATATGAGGCATACGGCCATCAAGGGTTTTCAAGAAGGCTTCGATTGAACTTGCTTCTTTATCGCTTAGTTTGATACCTAGCTGTATTCTCCCCATCTCTACGATAGCTTCTTTCAAACTCCAGATGCCACCATTGTGATAATATGGAGCTGTTTTTGTGATATTACGGAGCGTAGGTACTTTTACAAGTCCATTTTTGTCACCTTTAAAATCACCTAAATCAGCATGCTTGTATTTGCCAGTAATGCCAAATGCTTGCATCTCTCCGCCGAGAGCTACACCATTATGGCATGTTGCACAACCCTTATCAATAAAAGTCTTAAGACCCTCTTTTTCTTCTTTATTAAGAGCGCCTGAACAACCATTTAGAAAATCATCAAATTTTGAAGGTGTTACCAAGGTACGCTCAAATGTTGCGATAGTATCAGTTACTTTTTCAAAATCTATTTTAACATCTTTTCCGTAAGCCATTTTGAATGACCGAACATATTCTGGCATAGAAGTAACCGTTGCTACGACATGCTCTTTTGTTGCTGCCATCTCAGGATGTGCTTGGATAGGGCCTTGCGCCTGCTTTTCTAAATCAGGATCTCTACCATCCCAGAACTGTGAGCTAAAAAAGACCGCATTTAAAACTGTTGGTGAGTTTAGATGATGAGGATTTGCGGTCCAATTATGACCAATAGCAGCAGAGACACCATCGTCACCACCTTCTGCTAAGTTGTGACAAGTATTGCAACTGATAAGAGCACTTTTTGAGAGTCTAGGATCAAAATAGAGTTGTTTTCCTAGAGCAACTTTTTCAGCTGTGATAGAATTTCTTACATTATCCGTAAGCCTCAAGAGGACTGATTGTGATTCTGGAATAGCGACTAAACCAGCATCTTTTGCTGTTTTCACAAGAGGAGATGCCATAAGAGATACGGCTGTAAGCGTACTAATAACTAACAACTTTATAAGAGTTCCTTGTTTTAATTTTGCGAGATTTTAACATCTTATTTCTTAAAAGAAAATAATTATTATTTAATTAATATTATATATTTATAATCACTAGTATGCGTAAGTTTATTTAGAGATGGCAATAGATATAATGCTTTACATGTAAGCATGAGGAATAAAGTGTGACAGGACTTTTTATAGAATTTCGTGATCCTCTTTTTGGAGTGATTGTCTTTTTTGTACTGATTTTTATAGTTGCTATGTTTAGTTATTGGTGGGGACGATTTAAACTCAAAGCAGATGATAAGACATTAGAGCGTTTTGCTTCGCAGTTTCATAAACTTCCGAGTGAAAAGGAGCTAAAATCTTTGATTTATGAGGGTGGACTCTCTGAAAAGTCATGGTTACTTTTAGCACATACTTATGAAAAAGAAGGCGATTTTGAAAAAGCTATAGAGATTTATCAAGCCTTGATAGAGTTTCAAAAAGATGCCCAAGCAAGACATGAAACAATGCTTCTTTTAGGACAAACATATTTTAAAGCAGGCTTTTTAGAACGCTCAAAAGAGATTTTTTTACAGATATTAAAGGTACAGCCTCGTACTCCTCAAGCACTAAAACAGCTACTATTGGTGTATGAATATTTACAAGAGTACTCCCATGCACTTGAGGTTTTAGAGCCTCTCAAAGAGCTAGGAATAGACGCAGGAAAAGATGAACTCTACCTCAAGGCGATAGCCTTAATACGCAACGAAAAGATAGAGGCTAAGCAAAAAGCTACTATTTTGATAGAGGAACACAAAAAGCATCATCAGCTCTCTTATCTAATCTATGAGTATCTCTTTCGCCATGATGCGGCACAAGCTTGGAAGTCTCTTGAATTTTCAGAGTGTGAACGCTTGAGTGATATCTTGTGGCAACTTAGTGAGGAGAAACTTGATTTAGATATAATTGCAAGCGATAGTTTTCTATCTGAGCTTTTTACCGCCAAAGGCTTTGTTGATTTAGCAAAAAGTAGTTGCGTTTTTGAACTTGATGTTTTAATCAAGCTTCGCCATGCAAACGAGCCTTGCGCAACATTGCGGTTTGAGTATCTTTGTCAAGAGTGTAAACAGGTATTTCCTTTTGCTTTTCACCGCTGCCCAAACTGTCATAACACAGATACGATTATGAGTGAAACTCTGCTAACAAAGGATTTTATTGAAAAAAATAACTCTTTTCAGTGATGGTTCTGCCCTAGGAAACCCCGGTCCAGGGGGATATGGAACTATTATATGTTTCAAGGACAAAGAGCGAATACTAAGCGGTGGTGAGGTTTATACTACAAACAATCGCATGGAGCTTCGAGGTGTTATCGAAGGTCTCAGGGCTTTAAAAGAGCCTTGTGAAGTAGAGGTGATTTCAGACTCTTCTTATGTTGTTAAAGGGATTAACGAGTGGTTACAAAACTGGGTAAAACGCTCCTTTAAAAAAGTAAAAAACCCTGATCTTTGGCAAGAGTATATAGAAGTTTCAAAAATCCATCAGGTTCATGGCACTTGGGTACGTGGGCACGATGGACACAAAGAAAATGAACGCTGTGATAATATAGCACGCAGTGTCGCAGAACAATACAAACGAGGAGAATTAAGTGAATGAATTAGAACCATTAGAGAGACGTTTAGATTATACGTTTAAGGATAAAAAGCTCCTTATTGAAGCGCTGACTCATAAAAGTTATAGACAGCCCTACAATAATGAGCGATTGGAGTTTTTAGGGGATGCGGTACTAGATTTAGTCGTTGGCGAGTATCTTTTTACAAGGTTTCAAAAACATGATGAGGGTAAATTATCAAAGATGAGAGCCTCTTTGGTTAACGAAGAAGCTTTCACAAAATTAGCCAATGCTATGGAGTTAGGAAGCTATATCTATCTCTCAAACGCAGAAGAAAATAATAAGGGTCGAACAAAACCTTCACTTCTTTCAAATGCGTTTGAGGCTGTTATGGGAGCGATCTATCTTGAGGTTGGCTTGGAAACGGTAGCAAAGATAACTGTGAAATTACTTGATGAAAACTATGAAGAACTGACGCTTGATTCTCTCTTTAAAGACTACAAAACGTCTCTTCAAGAGCTAACACAAGCTCACTTTGGAATGACCCCTGAATATCAACTTATGCACAGTCGAGGACCTGATCACCTCAAAGAGTTTGAAATATCAGTGAAGTTTAATGGAAAAATCTACGCTTGCGCTAAGGGTAAAAGTAAAAAAAGTGCCCAACAAGAAGCAGCGCATATTGCCCTAGAGATTCTCAAAAAGGAGCTTTTATGAATCTCTTTGGGGAACGATTTACATTTAGCACCTTTGGCGAATCACATGGAAAAGCTTTGGGCTGTCTTGTAGATGGTGTTCCTGCTGGAATAGAGATAGATGAAGCTTTTATTCAAAGTGAACTAGACCGCCGTAAACCAGGGCAAAATGCTTACGCAACAGCGCGAAAAGAGGGTGATGTTGTTGAAGTTTTGAGTGGTGTTTTTGAAGGAAAAAGCACAGGAACACCCATAGCAATGGTGATATACAATACCAACCAAAAATCAAAAGATTACACAAATATCAAAGATGTTTTTCGCCCTGGTCATGCTGATTTTACCTATTGGCACAAGTATGGCATCCGTGATTATCGCGGTGGAGGTCGCTCCTCTGCCCGTGAAACTGCTGCGCGTGTTGCAGCGGGGGCTATCGCAAAATTGATGCTCAAGGAGTTAGGTATTACATGTAAGAGCGGTGTCTGTGAGATAGCAGGGATTGCTTCTGAAAATCTTGACTTTTCATACCCTCAAACAAGTGAGATATATGCGCTTGATAAAAAGGTAGAGCAGGCTCAAAAAGAGGCTGTTTTACAAGCAAAAGAGGCGCATGATTCTGTTGGTGGCGTTGCCTTAGTGAGCATTAGCGGTGCTCCTATCGGTCTTGGTGAGCCCATGTATCATAAACTTGATGGCGCACTCGCAGGAGCGATGATGGGAATAAATGCAGTCAAGGGCGTAGAGATTGGTGATGGTATCGCTAGCACTAAAAAGCGTGGTAGTGACAACAATGACCCTATTCGTAACAGTGGTTTTGAGAGCAATCACTCTGGGGGTATCTTAGGTGGCATCAGTAATGGCAATGAGATTCTTATAAAAGTACATTTTAAGCCCACACCTTCTATTTTTAAAACACAACATACGACAACAACGCAAAATGAAGAGGTGGATTTTTCTTTAAAAGGTCGCCACGACCCTTGTGTTGCTATTCGAGGCTCCATAGTTGCAGAATCTATGGCAGCTTTAGTTATTGCTGATATGGTTTTATTAAATATGGGGCGACAGATGCAAGCTGTAAAACAATATTACATGTAAGTTAAATAAATAAGTTAAATCTCTTTGATAGTTTTTAGTATGCTATACTTTCGCAAATTAAGAGGGAGGGGATGATTGTGAAACGCTTTGTATCGATGATGCTTTTTTTTGCTGTTACTCTCTTAGTCTTTCATGATCGGATGGCATCCTCATTTTCTAGTGAAAATAGTCTCACCGAGACTTCTTGCGCTTCTTGTAAAGCATATTCAGAAATAGATATTCATGAACAACTTCATGCTCATGCCATCTCTTTTGATGGAAGTACTATTAATTTCACCGATTTTCCTTCGATTTTGATAAATACAAATCTTCATCAAACATACAATTTTATCACCTTTAATCTTCCCTATAGACCTCCATCAGCATAATTTTTTATTTCAAAAAAAATAATTATGGAGAAAAAATGCTATTAAAACTTTTACTCAGTAGTGGTGTTTTCAGTGTAGCGCTTTTGGCTGACATTGGCTATGTTCAATTACTAGAAAATTATAAAAAAACAAACCCCAAGGCACTTAACTTTGCTTTAGAAGCTGAAGTGATTCAGGCACAAAAAAAGATGCAAACTTCGGGAACACCTTATGAAGTATTTGCAAGCTTAGGTCAAGCAAAAGATAAGCTTGGCACCCGAAGTGGGCTTGAGTACAGTTTTGGAGTGGGAAAAACCTTTAGAATGCCTCATGCAAATGAGATAATCAAAAGTGTTGTTAATAAAGAGACAAAAATCTCACTCCTTCTTAAAGAAGAAGCGCTTATCGCTGATATGTATGCGCTTTTAAATCTTTATCATCAAGCCTGCGTTCAAAGAGAAACAGTAAGTTTGTACAAGCAGTTTAGCTTACAGTTACAAGAACTTCAAAATAAAAATGATCGCGCCTATGAACTAGGAGAGATATCAAAAAAAGATTTAATTCTTTGGCATCTACAGCAGCGTAGAATTAAGCTAGAGTTTGAGCAAAAAAAGAGTGAACGCCTGCGTATTTTTCGGATGCTTCAGAGTAAATTCGGTTCAAGGCTAAAGATAAAAAACCTTACATGTAACGATCTGTATGATTTTGAATTGCCTCGGCAAAATAGATCATTTGAAAACTTACTTGAAATGAAAAGACTTGTTTTATCACGCGATAAACACGAGTTTCAAAGCGAAGAGTATTGGTTTCATGAAGCAGGAGTGGAACTCTTTTATGATAATGAACTTGATACTGAACGCTATAGTGCTTCAGTTTCATTGCCACTAGAATTTAGTGTCGCACATCGTAAGTCTATGGCACAGATGAACCAACTTAAAAAACTTCAAGATACCAATGAAATAACTGCTTTTAAAATCACAAAAAAGAAGGAACTACAAGCTGCTTATGTCACATTAGCGCAGATATATGAGAGCTACAACTCCCTTGAAGGTCCTATCAGCGAAGATGCTATTACGCTTATGGATTTAACGCTAACAGCATATGGAGTAGGTGAGTCAACGGCTATAGAAGTTATTACAGTCCAGCAGTATGTTATGGATATTTTAATGCAATTACAAGAGCAAAAAGCAGACTTTTATAGAGAGCTTTTTAATTATTATACACTGAGTATAACAGGTGAGGAATTCCGATGAAAACACTATTTTTTATAACATTATTAAGCACATTTTTAAGCGCACAGGTACTTTCGCTCAGTGAGCAACAAATTCAAAACTGGCACTTACATGTAAAGAGTCCTGAAAAAGTACAGAGACAATTTTTATCTGAGATTGTAGGGAGTGTGGAAGTTCCCACAAAACTAATTCGCTCTGTCTCAATCGCTTATGATATAAAGATACAAAGACTCTTTGTAAACCGATATGAACAGATTAAAAAAGATCAAGCCTTAGCTCTTGTAGGCGGAAATTCGTGGATACAGATGCAACAAAATCTTATTAATCTTTCTATCTTACTTCATGAAGTAAGCTTGGAAAACGAACGAAAGACCCTCTTGTGTGCCGAAGGAATTATTCCCAAAAAAGAGTGTATTCGTTCGCGGTCTTCTTATGAAAGTACTCTTGCACAATTTCAAAGTGCTAAAAGCAGCCTACTTCTTTTTGGTATCGACGAAAGACTTATCGAGGAGATAGAAAAAAGCAAAATCATAAAGCGAGAATTTGAGATACGCGCCCCTGCTTCAGGTCTTTTATATGCGATGGATGTTCAAGTAGGTCAAAGTGTTGAGGCATCTATGCCGCTCTTTACTATTTACGCCAAAGGAAATCTCTGGTTATCTGCAAATATAGCTCAAAATAAGGCTGAATTTCTCCATAACGGACAAGAAGTTATCTTAGAGTATCGTAATCGCGATATCAACTCTAAAGTAGTATCACTTGCCCCAATTGTAGATGCTCAGACACAAACAGTTCCAGTGCGATTTTTAATTGATAAATCAGAAACATTAAACATAGGACTCAAGGCAACATTTTCTCTAAGCACTAAAGAATCTGCGGTTAGAATCCCAAAAACATGGACAGTCATGGATGGAAGAAAGCTTCTTATTTTTATCAAAACAGCGCAAGGATTTGAAGCAAAAGATTTTATTATTAGTAGTGAAGATAGTGAGTATTATTATAGTAGTGATCTCTCTTTACTGAATAAAAAGATTGTAAGCAGTGGTGTTGCTGCCTTAAAGGGAATGCTCGGAGAAGAAAATGATTGATCGTATCATTGCTTTCTCTCTTTCACAGCGTCTCTTTGTTGCTATATTAGCCTTAGTTGTTTTTGGCTTGGGAATAAAGTCTTATAACAGTCTGCCTATTGATGCTTTCCCTGATGTCTCACCTATCCAAGTGAAGATAATTATGAAAGCCGACGGTATGACACCAGATGAGATAGAATCACGCATCACAACACCACTAGAGCTGGCAGTTTTGGGCATACCCCATCAGAGCATGGTGCGATCTATCTCAAAATATGGTCTTTGTGATGTTACAATCGATTTTGAAGATGGTGTAGATATCTACTGGGCTAGGCAGCAGGTGAACGAACGCTTAAATGCTGTAGCTGAAGATTTACCTAAAAATATCAGTGGTGGCTTAGCACCGATATCAACACCTTTGAGTGATATTTTAATGTTTACAGTAGAGTCTGATAGCTTGAGCTTAACTGAAAAACGCTCCTTGCTTGACTGGGTAATTGCTCCTAAAATCCGTACGATTAGTGGTGTTGCTGATCTAAATGCTCTTGGTGGTAAAGTAAAAACCTATGAGGTTATTCCAGATTTAGAGCTTATGCGTTCTCAAGGAATTACCCTAGAGACACTCATACGATCGCTTGAGCAAAACAATCTTAATGATGGAGCAGGTCGTCTTACGCAAGGTGTTGAGAGCATTCTAGTGCGTACCGTAGGGAGAATTGGGACTGTTAAAGATATTATCAACATTCCTGTGACCCGTAAAAATGCCAAGGTTATCACTGTTGGCGATGTGGCTCGCGTAGAGATAGGTTCAATCGCACGCTCTGGGTTTGTCACCAAAAATGGAAAAGATGAAGCTGTTCAAGGGCTTATCTTAGCACTCAAAGGAGTCGATACCGCGAGTGTTTTAGCAGATGTAAAAGCGGAGCTTCGCAATATTGAGATGAGTTTGCCAGAAGGGACAAAGCTTGATGTATTTTATGATAGATCAAAACTTGTCACACTTGCTACAGATACGGTAAAAAATGCGCTCCTTGAAGCCATAATTATGATCGGTATTGTCTTGCTTCTCTTTTTAGGTAATTTTGCCTCAGCATTTTCCGTAGCTATCATCTTGCCTTTTGCACTTTTGATGAGTTTTATCGCTATGGAATATTTTGGACTCAGTGCTAATCTTATGAGCTTAGGAGGCTTAGCCATTGCCATTGGAATGCTAGTGGATTCAGCCGTTGTAATGGTTGAGCACATCGTCTCTGAGCTAGGAGAGTCCAAAGCAAAAAATCGCTCTAAATTGGAGACAATCTTACACGCAGCCAAAGAAGTTGCCCCATCAATCGTAACAGGTGTTTTAATTATTGTTATTGTTTTTCTCCCTCTTATGACACTAGAGGGTTTAGAGGGAAAACTCTTTAAACCCGTGGCTTTAAGTATTGTATTTGCACTTGTGAGCTCACTTATCTTGGCGCTAACATTTATTCCTATGGTGAGTACACTGTTATTGAAAATACGAGAAGAAAAGGACTCTTTTGTTGTACGTCATCTCAAGTCAACATATCTTCCAGTTTTAACCTACTGTTTGCAACATCAAAAAATTGTGTATGGCTTTTTACTTGCCTTGGTTCTCGCTTCTTCTTACATGTACACGCAGATAGGAAAAACTTTTATGCCAACTATGGATGAGGGAAATACTATTATTGGTATAGAGATGATTCCTTCTATTTCACTTCATGAGAGTAAAAACCTCAATCTTAAAATACAAAAAGTGCTTTTGCGTGATGTAAAAGAGATAAAATCTATCATAGCCCGTTCAGGAAGTGATGAACTCGGACTTGACCCAATGGGGCTAAACGATACTGACACTTTCTTAGTGTTACAGCCTCAAAGCCAATGGCAGGGTAAAAGAAAGAGTGACATTCTCAATGAGATGCGTCATATTTTAGACAATTTTCCAGGTATTGAGTATAGCTTCACTCAACCCATTGAGATGCGCGTTTCTGAGATGCTGACAGGTGCTCGCGGTGATTTAGCAGTGAGTGTTTATGGGTCTGACTCTCAAAAGCTTGAAGAGATAGCCCAAGATGTGAAGAAGATACTCTTAAAAACTACAGGAAGTATTGATGTATATAAACCAGCGAATGAAGGTGTGCAGTATCTGCAAATTCAGTACAAACAGACAGCGCTAGGTCTTTACGGGGTAGATCAAAACCAGATAGCGCTCTTCCTAAAAACACTTGTTACAGGAACACAAGTAGGTGTTGTTCAAGAAAATCTACGCCGAATTAAGCTTATGGTAAAAGCAGATAAAGATTACCAAAGTTCCCTTTCAAAAATAGAAAATCTTTTTTATACTCTTGAAGATGGAAGCAGTATTCCCATAAGTGAGTTAGTTGATATAAAACTTGTTGGAGGACCTGTTTTAATAGCACATGAAAAAGGGATGCGCAAAAGTGTTATTCAAAGTAGCGTTGAAGGACGCGATTTAGTAGGTTTTGTGGATGAAGTTCGCAAAAATATTGAGAGTAGCATCACAATACCAGCAGGATATTATATAGAATATGGTGGAGAATTTAAAAATCAACAACGCGCTGCGCAGAGGCTTATGTTAATTATTCCTATCTCAATATTTTTCATCTTTATCTTACTTTTTATGTCTTTTCAATCGACAAAACAAGCGCTTATTGTACTTTTCAATATTCCACTTGCCCTTATCGGTGGTGTGGCGGGTCTCTATTTTACAGGTGAGTACCTCTCTGTGCCTGCTTCAGTTGGATTTATTGCACTCTTGGGAATCGCTATCTTAAACGGAGTGGTTTTAGTAAACTATTTTAATGCCTTAATACTACAAGGTATGCAACTCAAAGAGGTAGTCATACAAGGATCGCTTAGGCGTGTCCGCCCCGTTATGATGACAGCAATTATTGCAGCACTTGGCTTAGTGCCTTTCTTATTTGCAACAGGTCCAGGTTCTGAACTACAAAAACCTTTAGCTATTGTTGTAGTTAGTGGCTTGGTAAGCTCAACATTTTTGACACTTATACTTTTGCCTATGCTTTATAAGCTTGTGCAAACCAAGAAAGAGAGCTAAATTTTACATGTAATTGCAATTAAGTAGTAATTCGTTTCCACGCAGAGCGTGAAAACGAGGAGAAGACGAAAGTTTTTCTCTAGTTCCAACGCTTTTTTGCGTAGGAGCCAAATAGTTTTGTGGAATTAAATAGGCAAAACACGAATCCTAGAAGAGAGCTTCTCTTTAAGAGTATTTTCAATGGCAAAGAGTGTTCCTGTTGTAGAACTTGCACAACCGCTACATGCACCAAGATATCTGATATAGATATCAATATACTCTTCTCCATCTTTTACATCAACAACTTCCATATTACCGCCATCCATGATTAAAAACTGACGAAGGTTTTCATCTACTACTGTGTCAATAGCTTTGATTTTCTGAACTAAGGTCATATTTTCAAAGTCACCATCTGCTCCAGCATCTGCCGCTGCTGCCATCTTCTCTTCATCCATCTGACGACGAACATCAGCCAAAATATCAACAAGATAGTAATCTTTAGCTTCGTGTCCACCTGGCTTAATACATGACTTACAAAACGCGCCCGCTTTTGTATAATCTGTAATTTGCTCCACAGTAGTTAAGTCATTTAAACGAATAACCTCTTGAAGCGTTCCTAAAGAGACGCGAGCACATTCACAAACTATGATCTCTTCTTCAAAACTTTCTGAATCAACACCCATATAAAGACCTGCTGCTTTTTTAATAACGTCATACGCCATTACCGAACAGTGCATCTTTTGTGGTGGAACCGCTGGAGTGTCAGGGTCATCACGAAGTGCTAATTCAACATCGATATTTGTAATCTTTACAGCTTCTTGGACTGTTTTACCGATACAAAGATCTGTCATCACATCAGAAGATGCGATTGCTGTTCCACAGCCAAAACTTTTAAACTTTGAGTTTACAATTGTGTCTGTTTTTGGATCAATCTCCCAATACAGACGCACCGCATCTCCACAAGATTCCGCACCAAAGTCTGCAACTATAAGCTTATTTCCATGCTCTTCTGCCTCTTCTTCAGTGATTTCACCTTGGTTTTGAGGGTTATTCATTAATGTTGTTACTTTGTTAGAGTATGCGTCCCAAAGTGAGTCGCCTAAAATGTCATTTTTTGCCATCTTGCATCCTTTTAGTATATAAATATTTTTTTAATTATTAGTGATG
>CAMZLS010000092.1 GCA_947311765.1 uncultured Helicobacteraceae bacterium | reverse complement strand
CAGCATTAATTTTTTTCAAAAATCAACGCAATGTCCCAGCTGTTTTGTGGGTTTGAATTTTATTAGTAGTTATAGTTATAACCCGACCCCTAATACTCAGCATTAATTTTTTTCAAAAATCAACGCAATGTCCCAGCTGTTTTGTGGGTTTGAATTTTATTAGTAGTTATAGTTATAACCCGACCCCTAATACTCGACCCCTAATACTCTAATACTAGGTATAGGTATGGCAGTATGCATTCCCACGCAGAGCGTTGGAACGAGATAAATCTTAAAATGTTAGGGGTACTTCCAGATATGCTTGCTGATGGAGCAGAATTATTTACAGCAGGATTTGGAATCAACCAGATGAGTAAGAAGTTTGATAAAAATGGTAAGAGTATAGGCAGTAAAATATATAATTATTTTAAAGGAGGAGAATTACCAGCGAGTGATTCCAATCCAGTTGGTGAATCTCACAATCAATCCAGCAAGAGCACTTACGATAATCAATCCAAAAAAAGCAACAGTAATAATTTCCATAATGAATCTCCTCGTACTACGAATTTTGCCGGGCAACCAAATGAATTTCATCCATCCAATCAATCAACCGAGCCTAAAGGTATTATATCAAGAATTGGCGAAAGGTTCAAGCTTGCTGGAGAAGCTTTGGAACATGGTGGAAGATGGAAAAGACTTTCTTTAGCAGCAGGTGTCTTAATCGGAGGAAGTGCTGCGGCTAATGCAAGTGAAACAGTAGGCAAGGCGATGAGCTTATTTGACCCTATTAGTCAAATTAATGGAACAGATGCAGGAAGCAGTGCATACGGTGGTGATGAATTACAACAAATAATGGCAAAACAAAAAAATACAGTACCACAACACATTCAACAAGCTTTTACCCAACCAAAAGGTTACAATACAATGAAAGCAATAGAAGAAGACAATAAAGAGCCTACTACTCAACCTACTTCTAGTGTTAATGCAAGAGGAAATAATTTACAGCCTGTTCTAGGTTCTGATGGAAAACCGATTGGACTTCCAAGTGCTCCTATTGCATCTACAGTTCAACAAGCTTCTCCTAGTGATGTAATACCAACTAATCCTGCTCTGGGAGTTGCTTCAAGCATTCAAAGCCCTCCTTTAAATGGCACAGAGATGAACACTTCTTTCCAAAATCAAATCTCTTCGCTTGTAGCACAACAATATATGGGGTCAGGTATTAATAATTAATTTGTGTATGCATTCCCACGCGGAGCGATGGGAACGAGGAAAAATACTTTGTTTTTGCGTCTGAACAGCTGGGACATGTGCGTAAACGAGTTTCGCTTTGTTACACGCTTGAATTTTGTTTTGCAAAATTAATGCTGTGTCCCTCTGAGAGGCTCGACACCCAGCCGGCAAAGCAAAATAGGATTTACTCTTCCTTAAGAGTCTCTATAAGTTCTTTTTTCTCCTCAATATTGAGTAAATACTCAATTTTTTCTTCATAGAGTAGTTCTAATTTTTCGAGTTCTTTAGCTATTACATGTAAGCCTTTTTCTTGATAACATTCTGGATTACTCAAGCAGGTGTTGAGTGAGTCTATCTCCTCTTCAAGTTTTTCTATCTCTAGTGGAAGTGTTTGCAAAGCTTCTTTTTCTTTATAAGTGAGTTTTAGAGCTTTTTCACTCTTTTTCTTTACATGTAAGGGCTTTTCAGCCTGAGTGTTTTCTCTCTCCATTATATTTAAGGTTTTTATCTCACGCTCAAGTTCAAGATATTCTGTATAGTTTTGGTAAGACTCCTCTATCGTGCCATCACCTTTAAAGATAAAGAGTTTTTTAGCAATTTTATCAATAAAATAACGGTCGTGACTGACTATCATGACAGCCCCAGGAAAGTTTTGTAACTGCTCTTCTAAGATGTTTATAGTAGGAATATCTAAGTCATTGGTCGGCTCATCCAAGATAAGACAATCGACTTGCTTTGTAAAAAGCAGGGCAAGGGCTACACGGTTTTTCTCTCCGCCGCTGAGTGAGCCTATCTTTTTATCTAAAAACTCTCGTGGAAAGAGAAAGTTTTTAAGATAGCCATAGACATGATAATTTTTCCCTCTTACCTCTACTCTATCGCCACCATGAGGACAAAAAGTCTCTATAAGATTTCTTGAATCGTCAAGCATCTCTCTATGTTGGTCAAAATAGCCTATGGCAAATTCACCCTTTTTTATCGTTCCGTTTGTGGCTTGCAAGCGTCCGAGAAGCGCTTTTAGTAGGGTTGATTTTCCGCTTCCATTAGGGCCAACGATAGCGATAACATCTTTTTGTAAGATACGCGCACTAAAATCTGTGATAAGTCTCTTTTGACCTAAGGTAATGCCTAGGTGATCTATCTCAAAAAGCATTTTTTGTTTATTGACACTTTTGTCACGATTAAAATGTTTCGCCTCACGCTGGAGTTCAACACGCATTTTGCGAATCTGTGCAGGGTTTGTTTTGGCATCTTCTCGTAAATTCATTAGACGCTCTTTGCGTCCTTCATTTCGCTTGAGTCGTGCACGAACACCTCTTGCAAACCACTCGTTTTCGGTTTTGAGGTGCTTGAGTAGAGTGTCGTGCTGTTTTTGTAAGGTGCGCAGATACTCCTGTTTTTGTTCAAGATAATTACTATAACCACCTCTATATTCACGCAGTTTTGTATCTTCAACTTCTATCGTTTTTGTGGCAATTCTATCTATAAAATATCTATCATGTGAGATAAAAACGAGGGTAAATTTCTCTTTTAATATCAGCTCTTCTAAAAATTCAACCATATACACATCAAGATGATTAGTAGGCTCATCTAGCAAAAGAACATCAGGTTTTTGAAGCAGGAGTGAGGCGAGAGCAACACGACGCTGTTCACCACCACTTAGGATCTGCACATCTTTAAACTCATACTCTTTAAGTTGAAAATGTTGGATAATTCGCTCTATTTTGTCATCTAAATTCCAAGCATTATGATGATCAAGCGTATTAGAAAGTTCAGCATGCTCTTTTAAAAGCAGAGTATTATCAAAGTCGCTTGAGAGTTGTTCAGAAATCTCTTCATAACGCTCTTTTGCAGATTTTAGCTCATCTAAGCCAGCTTCGACAGCCTCACGAACATTATGTCCAGCTTTAAATTTTGGAACCTGAGAGAGCATTTTTATCTGAAGATTTTGACGAGTAATACGCTCCCCTTCATCGAAATCAAGACTATTATTGACAATTTTCATTAAGGTTGATTTACCGCTACCATTTTTACCAACGATAACAATTCTCTCACCCTCGTCTACATGAAAATTAATACCTTCAAGAATCTTTTGCGCCTCATAGTGTTTATACACATCCAATAAATCAATAAGAGCCATTAAGAAGCCACCTCAAAACAAATTTTTCTAGCCATATACCAATCTGCTATAGCCTTGTCACTATAATGATACTCTTGTTGCGTCCTTGGTATAGCAGAGTTTCGTAATTTTGAACGAACAATTCCCATAACAATAAAGCCAATTAAAAAGCTAGCGATGGCGAAGAAGTAATCAAACTTATACCAGATTATAAGTGAAAAAAAATAATTGGCACTCTTTAAGGTAGCCATTAAAAGCCAAGCAAAAATTTTACATTTTTGGGAGTAAAGCACAGGTGTCGTTTCAATTAAAGGTATAAAATCATTTTCCATACGCTATTATAGCAGAGATTATGACGATTAAATTATAAATATTTTAGACTTAATTCGTCAAATTAAACTTTTTTATTTAATGTAATATTAATAAAAGTGGGTACCCTATGAAAAAAATAAAAAGGATACAAAAATGAGTGAACCAACTTTAGAATCTATAGAAGATTATAGTAGCCTAAAAGGTGAAAAAAAACGCGTTGTTTGGGCAGTTATTATTTCAGGTTTGATTATGGGTGCAATTTATGCAGGTGCGAAAAGCTATTATGCTAGTGTTAATGATGAAATAAAGGTGAAAACTGGTATTCCAACACCTAGACATTAATAAGTTTGAGATACAATGCTATCATTATTTTGGAAGGAAAATTTTATGTTAATGACTGTGATAGCCATATATACTCTCTATGTAATTTCAAAACTTTATGTCAGTATTATGCAAGTGGGTTTTATAAACCAACATAAACATCAAGATGCTCTTTTGATGCCAGCAAATGAATATATGAAAGCAGGAGACTACGCCGTTGCAAAAGAGAAACTTACAATGCTGAGTACTCTTATAGAGTATGTTTTGTTTATTGTTTGGATGGGTGGCGGACTTATGTGGCTCTCAAATGCAACAATGGCTTATGATGGAGCAATGCAAAGTATTATTGCAGTTCTTAGTTTTATTATTATTAATGGTGTTGTAAGCTTTCCTTTGGAGTGGTATAGTAAATTTGTCTTAGATGAGAAGTTTGGATTTAACCGTTCTAGTTATGCACAATATTTTAAAGATACAGCCATCAGCACAGCACTTACTATTGTGATAGGTGCTTTGATTGTCTGGGGAATTTACGCGATTATTATCTCAACTGAGCTTTGGTGGTTATGGAGTTTTGGATTTATCTTTGCTGTGATAATCTTAATAAATATGTTCTTTCCAACTATCCGTGCGCTTTTCTTTGATAAATTAACACCTCTTGAAGATGAAGAGTTAAACAAAGAAATAACGCGTTTGATGGATGCGACAGGTTTTGTGAGTAGTGGTGTTTTTATTAGTGATGCAAGTAAGCGTGATGCAAAGCTTAATGCCTATTTTGGTGGTTTAGGGAAAACAAAGCGTGTTGTTTTGTTTGATACTTTGATAGAAAAACTCTCTGCAAAAGAGCTTTTAGCTGTTTTAGGACATGAATTAGGACACTTTGCTCATGGGGATATTTATAAAAATATTGTCATGGTGGGTGGCATGCTGTTTGTGATGTTTGCGCTTTTTGGTAACTTACCAGAGTCGCTTTATCTTGAGATGGGTCTCTCCTCATCACCGTATATTTTAATGATTTTATTTTTATTGTTGATGCCTGTTGTTAGTTTTGTGATGATGCCTATTATGGGGATAGTGAGCCGTCATAATGAATACGAGGCAGATAAAACAGGCGCAGAACTAGGAGGGAGTGAGCATCTTATAGCAGCACTTAAGAAATTAGTGACAGAAAATAAGAGTTTTCCACTTTCGCACCCATTGTATATCTTTTTTTACTATACACATCCACCAGTGATAGAGCGTTTTAAAGAACTTGGTGTGGATGTATATGCCAAAGAAGAGGGTCGTGTTGTGGACTCCCTAGGTGGAATATGCTCGAGTGGAGAATAATCTCACAAGCCTTACATGTAATGGCTTATGAGCTTCGAGGTGTAACAGAGTCACCACGCCGTGAAGCAGAACTTTTGATGATGGCATATCTCAAGTGTGATCAACTCTTTTTGATGATGAACCCAGATAGAGAACTTGAAAACCCTCAAAAACTCCAAGAGTGGACAAAGAGGCGTAAAAATCATGAACCTTTAGAGTATATCACTCAAGAGGTGAGTTTTTATTCAGAAGCTTTTTATATAGATAAGGGTGCTTTAATCCCGCGTCCTGAGACAGAGTTGCTGATAGATGAAGTACTCAAAAATGTAGCTAAAGAGTCTAATATCTTGATAGTTGAAGTGGGAGTAGGGAGTGGCATAATCTCCATCATTCTCGCGCAGCATCTCAAAAATGCCCGTTTTATCGCCGTAGATATCAGTGAAAAAGCCTTACATGTAAGCCGTAAAAACATAGAGCGTTTTGGTTTAAGTGAGCGTATAGAGTTAAGGCAGAGTAATCTTCTTGATAATGTTAATGAAGAGATAGATCTGCTCGTCTCAAATCCACCCTATATAGCAAAAGATGCCCCTCTGGAAAAAAATCTCTCCTTTGAGCCACAAAATGCGCTCTTTGGCGGAAGTGTTGGAGATGAAATTATTCAAGAGCTTTTAAGCCTTACATGTAAGCGAAAGATAAAAACTTTTGTTTGCGAGATGGGCTACGATCAGAGGGAAAAAGTGAGTGCATTTTTGAGAAATTGTGAGTATAAAAGTGTGGTCTTTTATAAAGATTATGCAGGTTTTGATAGAGGGTTTAGATTGAGTATATAGATTGAGCAAAGCGATGTGGCAATCTATTAAAATAAGGAGAAATTTTTGAGAAATAAACAATTTTTAGCAGATACTTTCTATCTGCTCTTATTAGCTTCAACGCTTGGAGCAATTTTAGTTTTAGGTATATTTGTAGCGCCTGTTGTTTTTAATACAACAACACTAAATCATTTTGATGAAGGTGTTATTATGGCGGATATTTTTCATCGCTTTACCTATTGGCTCTTTGTGATGTTGGTAGCTATAATCTTATATGAGGCTTATGAATATAAGAAGTTTAAGCGTGACCGTATAGCTATTGGAGCCTCAATCATGAGTATCTTTACTATTATGATGTTTAACACTGTCTATACACCAAAGATATTAGAGATGCAAGCAGAGGGAAAAGAGGCGACCGCGAGTGAAGCTTTTTCGGATATTCACATAGCAAGTGAAGTTGATTTTAAAATCTTAGCCTTTGCTTTGTTGGTTTTGTTTGCAAGACGATATTATTTGATTACGCATCCAAAGGCTTGAATTTTTACCTTTTTTGGGCTATAATTAAGAAAAAGAGGAGGATATTATGGAAGTTCAAAGCTATACATTTAAATCACCTTATCCTAGTGCTGTGCAAGTAGGGCAGGCAGATGCTACAAGCAAGCAGAGTGAAAAATCACAAGAAGACCCTAGCATACAAGCACAAAAAGATGCGCAACTGCTTGAAGCGACACAGCAAACAAAAACACAGCCAGATGCTCCTGAGCGTCTTTTAGATATTTATGCCTAGAAATATCTTTGCATGATTCGTTTTGAAAATGTCCATAAGTCATTTGGAAATCGTGCTATCTTAAAAGGGGTCACTCTTGAGATCCCACCTCATAAAACAACTGTAATTTTTGGTATTTCTGGCGGTGGAAAATCTACGATTATTAAACATATTGTAGGTCTTTTGCAACCAACAAGCGGAAATATCTATGTTGATGATGTAAAAGTCAATGGCGCAAGTGATGAAGAGCTCTTACATGTAAGGAAGAAAGTAGGCTTTCTTTTTCAGCATGGAGCACTCTTTGATAGTATGAATATTCGTGATAATGTTGCCTTTCCTATTTACGAACATCAAAAACTCTCAGAAGATGAAGTAGAAAAGCTTGTAGATGAAAAACTTTCCATGGTTGGGCTTGACCCAAAAATAGTCAAGTACCTCTTCCCTGATGAGCTTAGTGGAGGTATGCGTAAACGCGTAGGCTTGGCGCGTACCTTAGCACTTGAGCCAGAAGTTATCTTGTATGATGAGCCAACTTCAGGATTAGACCCCGTGACAAGTGATTTGATAAGTCAAATGATTCGCCGTCTTCAAGAGACATTGGGTGTGACTTCTATCTTGATTTCACATGATATTCATGAAAGCTTTAAAGCAGGAGATCATTTTGTTATGCTTTTTGATGGAAAAATTATCGCTTCTGGTGATGAAGAATTTTTTAGAACTACCGACAACCCTGTAATCTCACAGTTTATAAATTCACGCTCCGAGGGTCCTATTCAGTTTGACTAATGTGAGTTTGTATTTCCAAACCTATCATTCCACCATTCGTGTGGTGTCTGTGTTGCTTTTTTAATTGTATCTTCATCAAAAGGGTATTCAAAATTACTACAATAATTTTGAATACTTTCATAAGCTTCGTTAATCTGTGCGCTCATTTTTGTTGCAAGTTGCACATCTTCGAGATGTCTATCAGGATGCCATTGTTGCATTAAATTTTTATAGCGGATTTTTATTTCAGAGAGCGAAGCTTTCTCATGAATACCAAGAAGTGTTTTGGCTTTCATAAGAGCTTCAAAAGAGGGCATTTTGTAGGTCTATTTAGTCTTTTTGCTGACGCATATAAGTTGGAACGTCAAGAAAATCTTCATGCATAGCATCGCCACCAACAACAAGTTTTGGGCGAGAAATTTCACGACGGGGTTTTGGAACTTCTTCATCAGCTTTAAAGTTTGTATTGTTTTTCTCTTCTTGCTCAAAACCTGTTGCTACAAGAGTGATACGAATAAAATCAACATCTAACTCTTCATCCGAAGAGGTGCCAAAAATAACATCAGCTTCCTCATCTGCACTATCATGAACAACATTCATTGCCTCATTTAGTTCCATCATTGGAAAATTTGGATTCATATGGAAGTGCACTAAAACACCCATTGCACCATTGATTGACATATTATCAAGGAGTGGAGATTCTATAGCTGCTTTGATAGCTTCATAGGCTGCATTTTCACCTTGATGCTCGCCAACACCCATAAGTGCCATACCGCGGTGACTCATAACCGTTTGTAAGTCAGCAAAGTCAAGATTTATAACACCATCAGCTAAGATAACACCTGATGTTCCACTAACAGCTTGAGCTAAAACACCATCTACAATTTTAAAACTATCTGCCATTCCAAGTTTACGATCGATAATCGAAAGAAGTTTATCATTTGGAATAACAACAATAGAGTCTGAAGCTTCTTTTAGCTCAAGAAGACCTTCCTCGGCAAGCTTCATACGCTTTTTGCCTTCAAACATAAAAGGTTTTGTAACTACAGAGATTGTGAGTGCACCGAGTTCTTTTGCGATACCAGCGATAACAGGAGCCGCACCAGTTCCAGTACCACCACCAAGACCAGCAGCGATAAATACAATATCTGCACCACTTAATGCTTCACGAATTGCATCGTAGCTCTCTAAGGCAGAATCTTTTCCAACAGCTGGTTTCATTCCTGCGCCTAAGCCCTTAGTTAGCTGAGATCCTAGCTGAATCTTTGTTGCTGCCATTGACTTATCTAGCACTTGAGCATCTGTATTGGCAATAATTAGCTCGATACCACTGATGCCTTCTCTAAGCATATGTCCTATCATATTGCCACCACCACCGCCAACACCGACAGCTACAATTCTAGCACCTTTTTGCAATTCTTCTTCTGTAATAGTAATTTCCATCTCTCTCACTCCTTAAAATAACTGGGTAGCCCAATTCCAAATTTTACTAAATGTACCTGCTTCATCACTTTTTTTCTCTTTTTGAGAAGGTAGTGTCGCTAAATCATTTTTTACATCCTCTGTGTCATCTTTAGTAATTTCTGCTACTGGGATTTTGCTTGTGTCGCTTAGGTCTATGGGTTTGTTATATTCGTGTATTTCATTGCTGTGACGCATCTGCTTATTGACATCAATTTCATAAGGAGCAAAGGTTCCTGCGCTATATTTTATAAGACCAATGGCAGTGGAATATGCTGGGTCGCGTAAGGTGTCAAAAAGACCATCAATCTCCATAGGTTTAGCCAATCTTACGGGAGTATTATCAAAGATAGCCACCGCTAAATCTCGAATGCCTTCCATCTTAGTAAAACCACCTGTGAGCACTACTCCTGCGCCAATATGCTCTTTGAGTCCACTTTTTTCTATGGACTGTGCGATAATCATTAAAGTCTCTTCAACACGAGCATAAATAACATTATGGACAACATCTAAAGAGACCTCATGGCTTGTGTCTTCATCACCTATAATAGGCAATTCTATAAGATCATTTGTTGGTTCAAGTAGAGAACCGTAAGTTATTTTAACATTATTTGCAGCTTCAAGTGGTGTATGCAATGCCATTGATAAATCATTTGTGATATGGTTTGAGCCTACGCCTAGAAAATCATTAAAACGAATAGCGTTTCCAGAATGAATAACAATATTGCTCGTACTTCCACCCATATCTACAAGAGCAACTCCGAGCTCGCGTTCATCTTCATTTAAAACAGCGATGGCAGAAGCATACCCACCGAGAATTATATTTTCAACTTCTACGCCAGCAGCTTTGACTGCTTTGCGGAGATTGTTAAGATTGGACTTTTGCGTGGTGATTATGTGCGTTTCGACTTCAAGTCGTGAAGCATTCATTCCTGCTGGGTCTTCTATAAAGTCTTGATCATCCACTTTAAAATTAAAAGGAAGCGTATGAAGAACTTCATATTCGTTAGGAATGTTAGCATTATAAAGAGCAGTGTGCATAACACGATTAATCTCTTTAAGAGTTATCTCTTTGTTTGGAATGTTTACGATACCACTAGAGTTTAAACTTTTTGTATAAGCACCTGAGATGGAAACAATGGCGCTTGCTAGTTCTGTGCCTGCAACACGCTTAGCGTCATTAAGAGCATTTTTGATTGATTTTGAAGCGAGTTCGATATTGGTAATACTGCCTTTTTTAAGACCTTGAGCCTTAGAAAAACCAGCACCAGTAATTTGAATATTGTTATCTTGATCAATATCAGCGATGATCGCAGCAATCTTAGTTGAACCAATGTCGATAGCTAAAACTGTACGATTCAAAATTAGAGTCCTTTAACGAATATCTCTGTTGGATATTTTTCTTCAAGTATTTTGACTAAGCCACGATTTAAGATTTGTGACTTTATACTTGTAACACTACTTGCTTGATCTGTTATAGATTCGTCAAGCATCTTCTGTTCCAAAATAGCATATAAAACAATATTTCCATCATTTAATGCAATATAACCATGTTTGTCTTCACTTTGGAACATTTTACCTAAAAATTCCGTAGATTCCGCTTGATTTAGAGCATCTATCTTACTAACATCGTCACGCGAGAGAAAATCTGTAGTTGTTCCTGTGAAATTTTCTTTAGAATTTTCAGCAAGCTCTTGTAGTTTAAAGCGTTTTTGTTCACTAACATACTTTTTTTTCACTTCTTCTTTGGCTGCTTCATAGGTTTTTGGTTCAGAATCTTTAACACTAAGAAGTTTAATAACAACATAACTGTCATTTACTTTACGAGGTTTTAGATATGGCTTAAGAGGACTTAGTTTTGTGATTTCATCAAAAATCTTAGCTGAGTAAGGATTATTGGATATATCAATAGTTTCAGTTTCTATGGTAATAGTGCTATCAAGCTTAGATTTTTTGAAGGCTATATATGTTTTGAGTGCAGTTTTATTTGCAGCCTTATCATCCAAAGCAGCGATTACATCATCTTTAGCAACTTCAAGAGTACGAATTTTCCCCTCAGCATCTTTAAAATTGTGTTTGTTGGCCTTGTAATACTCACTAATTTCACTTTGACTAGGATTACTTGGAGTGATATGTATATTGATTTTTTCAAGTGTGTATTGAGGGTCAGTCATGTAAGAGAAACGATTTGATTCCCAGTAAGGTTTCAAAATATCACCTGTGCTTGTAATATTTACTGCATTAGGAGTAAGAACTTTATATGTGATTTTATCACGGATGTTTGCACCTGCATTGAATGCCTTGTTTTCAAGTTCTGTTGCTTCTGCTTTAAAAAGCTCAAGAATCTTTTTTGTGAGCATAGCATTTTTTGTATCTGTTTCATACTCTTTCATACTCATCTTATTTTGACTTAACACTTTTTTGTAGATCTCTTTATTAAATCTTCCATCTTTAAAAAAGTAGTTTTGTTTTTTGATATTTTCAAGTAAATCTTCATCACTGACTTCTAGTTGATAGGTTTTAGCAAGGTTCAAGATGAGTGTGCTGTCGATTAAAGATTTAAGTGCTTGTTGTTGCAGACCAAACTCTTTTGCCTTTGCTTCATCAAAATTTCCTTGAAAAATTTGATTATACTGACCATAAAGGCGACTGTAGGCTTGTTGAAAGTTTCGTTGTGTGATTGATATATCTCCAACTTTAGCGATAGCGCTGGCCTTATCGCCGTAACTGTACTGTCCCCAGCCGACAAAACCGGCTCCAACAAATGCGATTGTAGAGATCCAAATGGTAACTACGAGATATTTTCTATGTCTTTGCATCCATGAAATCATGATATAATTTCCTTACTGTATTAATTAAGACATTCTATTTTCTTTCCGATTAAAACTCTATGAATACAAGAGTATTTTTAAGAGAAAATTCGTTAAATAACAGATTTGTTTGTAAAAATTGGAGGATATATGAAAAACAGAGCAATTTCTGAGCGTGACCTTGATGTGATTTGGCATCCATGTACTCAGATGAAAGATCATGAATTTTTGCCTATGATACCTATAGAAAAAGCGCATGGTGTTTATTTGCAAGATTTTGATGGGAAGCGATATATTGATGCTATTTCAAGTTGGTGGGTAAATCTTTTTGGTCATACAAATGAGTACATTAATGCAAAAATTAAAGAGCAAATTGACTCGCTAGAGCATGTTATTTTAGCTGGTTTTACGCATGAGCCAATTGTAAAACTTTCAGAGCGTCTTGTAAAACTTACGCCAAAAGGACTAACACGCTGTTTTTATGCTGATAATGGCTCTAGCGCCGTAGAAGTGGCACTAAAGATGAGTTATCACTATCATAAAAACCGAGGTGAAGAGAGAAGTGTTTTTCTTTCGTTAGAGAATAGTTATCATGGTGAAACTATTGGAGCGCTCTCTGTTGGAGATGTGCAACTGTACAAAGAGACCTATGAGCCTCTCCTTATCCGTGCAATTCAAACACCTGTTCCAAAAGATCAGAGTGCAGAGGCTGCCCTAGAAGCAGCCAAAGCCTTAGATAAACTCTTACATGTAAGATATAAAGAGATTGCTGCATTTATAGTTGAGCCTCTGGTTCAAGGTGCTGGAAGTATGCATATGTACCATCCACGCTATCTTAGTGAAGCGCGTCGTATCTGTGATAAGTATGGCGTTCATCTGATTGCAGATGAGATTTTAGTAGGTTTTGGTAGAACGGGGACTATGTTTGCTTGTGAACAAGCTGATATAACTCCTGATTTTATAACACTTTCAAAAGGCTTGACTGGAGGGTATCTACCTCTTTCGGTTGTTTTGACTACGGATAAGATTTATCAAGAGTTTTATTGTGATTATGCGCAAAATAGGGCATTTTTGCATTCGCATAGTTATACTGGCAATGCTCTCGCTTGTGCGGCAGCAAATGCTACCTTGGATATCTTTGAAAATGATAATGTTATTGAAGAAAATAAAAAGACAATAGAGTATATAGCGCAAAAACTAGAAGTTTTTAAAACACTCTTACATGTAAAAGAGATTAGACAAACAGGGATGATCACTGCTATTGAGCTAGAGGGTTTTAAAAGCGAAGATAGAGTAGGTTTAAAAGTGTATCAGTATGGACTTGATAAGGGAGTTTTACTACGCCCACTTGGGCATATTGTCTATTTTATGCCACCTTATATTATTTCAAAAGATGAAATTGATACTATGATGGATACAGCCTATGAAGCGATTAGTAATCTAAGTCAAGTTCACTAACCGAACCGTTTAAGAGTAAAAGACGGCAACTTTTTTCTAAGATTGCAAGTCGTTTTGCTAGTTGCGATAAATCTCGGTTGTAGGCATAAATTCCATAGCCACGTATAACCATGATGTCAGTATCGTGTGAGAGAAAGTAATAGGGAATCTCTGTTGCAGCTCTTTCATACCAACCTTTAAAATTTTTAGAATCATGTATCTTTATTTTTCCTAGTTCTTTATATCCAAAATAATCTTTGGGAATAATGACATCAGCATGAAGAGAGTATGCAGTAGTAAAAGGTGGCATAGTGAATGTTATAAATTTTGCCTCAGTTATCTGCTTGTATATATGGTGGTGAATGTCTGCATCTATACTTGCGTCTTTCCAACGATAATCTTTTCTAAAATAGAGTTCTATCATATCCTTCTCATCAAAAGAGTCAAATATAGTATCACGAGTATTGATGACAAATACATTGGATTCAAGTTTGGCTGAAATTGAACCATGATAAATTCCAAAGAAATCTTTTCGAAACATTGAAAGTGCTAATGATGAGAGTTGTTGTTTGACGCGTTTTATATTCATGCAGTATTGTAGCATAGAGAAATGCTAAATATTTGAATTTTTAATCAATTCTATTGAAATCATAGATTTACTTGGCTATACTAAACTTAATGTAACTATAAAGGGTGAAGATGAATCGTTTATTAAAGATAGGCATGGCGCTTATGATGAGTATAGTTGTTGGCTTATGGGCTGAAGATAATGTTATAAAAGAGCCACCAAAAGGCAATTTGCGTTATACCATTATGGTTGAAAAGTTTAAAAATGAAGCTGGTTGGAGTGGGCGTTATAGCATTGGTGATGGTATGACAACTGCTATGACAAATATCTTGAGAAAATCAGGTTGGTTTGTCGTCCTTGGTGACAAGGAGATGCGTGAAGCCTCTATGAAAGAGCAAGACTTTGCAGCTGGTGGACGCACTATGAAGGGCAAAAAAACACCTAAAATGGGACGCATGACACCCGCGCAGCTTCTAGTGCGCGGCTCTATTACTCATGTGCAAGAGACAAGTGCCAAGCAAGGAAAATTGAATTTTATGGGTATATCTCTAGGTGGATCAGGCGGTGAAGCTGAGATTAACCTTACTATCTACCTTGTTGATAGCACAACAGGTCAAGTTGTTGCATCGAAAGATATTATAGGAAGTTCAGGGCGTACAGGATATAGTCTTGGGTATAGTGGCTCAGATCTTGGTGGTCTCACTGGTGGCTTTGGTGGCGAAGAGAAAGATAATGTTCAAAAAGCTATCGAAGATTCTGTAGGGCAGATAACAAATTATCTCATAGCGCAACTAGATGAGATTCCATGGGAAGCATCTGTTATGATGGTGAAAGGGAGTAAGGTAATCATCAATCGTGGCGAGCGTGATGGACTTAGTATAGGAAAAGTTTTCAATGTAGGTGAAGTCGAAGAGTTGATAGACCCTGATACTGGTGAGTTATTAGACTCTGAAATGAGTGTTGTTGGTACTATTAAGGTGACAAAGATTAAAAAGAAAATTGCTTACTGTAAGCCTTTGAGTGGCACTGCGGCTATCTCTAAAGGGATGAGTGTTTTCCCACAAGATCGTTAAGGATAGACAATGTTAAAAATATTTGTTTTAATGAGCTTTATGGGCTCATTACTCTTTGCCTTAGATAGTTATCAGGTGGCTTTTGAAACAACAGAATGCAGTGGTGAAAGTGGTTTTGCCACCGTTGCTATCGAAAGTATAGATAAAATACAATCAGCAGGTTGCCTTCATGAGGGTAAAAAACTGCAAAAACTTTTAGTCCGTAAAGGAAACACTTACGCTACTTATACTTTGACTTACGATGAAGCAAAGAT
>CAMZLS010000091.1 GCA_947311765.1 uncultured Helicobacteraceae bacterium | reverse complement strand
TCTTATTCAAGTGATTCACAAGAGAAGCTTGATCTCTTTAAAACTACTCTTCAAGATATGATTAGCAATGTTGAGAAGATTAAAGTAGGGAGCGAGCATACTTCCAATGAACTCTTTACAAATATGGCAAAAATAGACCATATGATTTATAAAAATAATAGTTATTCTAGTGCACTTTCAGGAGAGGCAGACGGCTCTTTGAGTGATCAAAGTGCCTGTGGATTTTCTAAATGGTATGCCCATGAAGGCAAAAAGACCTTTGCTCATCTCGCAAGCTACAAAAAACTTGCCTCACCACATAACGATGTGCATACAAATATCTCTAAAGCGATGCAATATCTTAAAGAAGATGCTCTAAAACATTCTGATGACATTGTTACTCTCTTTGAAAAAACAGAAAAATCTTCTCAAACACTCATTCAAACTCTTGATGAGATGATTCAAGAGAGTTAAAGTTCTTAATCATAGACGACAACGCCATAGTTGTCGTCTATTCTATAAAAAGTTGAATGTGGAAAGATTGGTAAATCGTCAAGTTTTCCTAAGCGTATCATACTTCCTTTCTTTACACGAATACCATGCTCAAGAAAAAAGCGTCTCATATTAACAAACTTAATATCATTGACAAATTTATACTCAAACTTATTGTACAGACGCATCTTTTTAAAGTTAAAGATGTGATTGTCCATATTGAGCTGTGTGGAGGCGTATTGAATAGGGAGATAACCATTAAGAGCAGTGAGCTCTTCTTCGATATAGGCATACTTTTGAGGTAAGCACCCTTTTTCTAAAAAAAGATAACGATTGAGTTTTAATGAGGGCGTACTGTTCCAATACTTATAAGCAGGGGCACTCAGACCCAATTTTGTATAGACCTCTTTGTAGAGCCACTGCTTATTTAAGACATTATAAAAGGCTGACATGGCTTAATTATACCAAAATATTTCGCCAAAATAGACTTGCCATTAAGACGATAAGGATAATACCTACGATATTGAGTATTAAGCCGTACTTTGCCATCGTTTTGATATCTATCACCCCGCTAGACATAGCGATAGCATTTGGAGCAGTAGCGATTGGGAGCATAAAAGCGTAACTCGCACAGACTGTTGCAACCATCATAAAAAGCGTTGTATTGATACCTGCTTGTTCAGAGACTGCGTAGATAACGGGGAGCATGATAGATATAAGCGCCGTATTTGAGGTTATCTCTGTTGTGAAGGTGATTAAAAATGCCATACTTATAAGAAGCAAAAGAGGCATCATGCTCGTCATCTCAAGAAGATACGAGGCAAAAACATCCGCCAAACCTGTTTGTGAAAATGCTTTAGCAATAGAAAAACCTGCTCCAAAAAGAAACATAATCTGATAGGGAACTTTGTGGGCATCATCTTTCCAGAGCAGTTGATTAAAGGGAGGTAAAAAGAGCGTGAGTCCAGCACCTAGCAAGATAAGTGCCTCACTCATACCCAAGCCATTCCAGTAGGGGCGAATTGGCGCATTGACTAACAAAAGTGTGATAAGTCCTCCTAAAACAAAAAGAATCTTTTTTTGATCTGTATTGAGAGATGGCACCTTTATATCGCGTTTTATCTCTATACCTTTTACGCCTACACTTAAGATAAAACCAACAACTAAAAACATAGTAAAAACAAGTGGTGCAACCATCCACATCCATTGAAAAAATGGAATTAGCTCCATACCTTTATCTTCCATTATTCCCAAAAGGATAAGATTTGGAGGTGTACCAATAGGCGTTAATATCCCCCCTATACTTGCACCATAAGCGATAGCTAAAGCAAAACGCATCTTGATGCGTGGCTCATCAGAGATAAAAAGCGCTATGGAGATAAGTAGCAGGGTTGTTGTTGTGTTTGAAAGGACTGAGCTTAAAAGTCCTGAGGTTATCGCTAGAGAGAAGATAATACCACTCACGGTCGAGGGAAAAAGGCTTAAAATCTTATCGGCAATCCAATGATGCAAATCACTCTTCTCTACCGCAATAGCAAGCAAAAATCCACCAAGAAAAAGATAGATAATAGGGTGTGCATAGTTAATAGTTGTTGCCTTTACATGTAAGATATCAAAGGCTGGAAAAAGCACTATGGGCAGTAGCGATACAACACCCAATGGAAGTGCTTCATTGCTCCAATATGTTACTAAAAGTGCGATAATTCCTATCAATGATGCCTGCGTGCTTGTTACAAAATTAAACGCTACTATAAAAAATAAAAAGCCAACACCCAAACCTATAAGAAGTTTTTTTACCTGCTCTTTTGGAGTCATTGCCATATCTCTCATCGTGTTAATAGATCATTCAAAGTATCTTGTGGGCTTTTTCCCTCTAACATTTTATATACCTCAGTCGCGATAGGAAGATATATATCTTGTTCTGTAGCTATTACATGTAAGGCATAGGCTGTTCCTATACCCTCAGCAACTTCACCTAAGTCCTCAAGAATCTCTTCTTGTGACTTACCCTCTGCTAAACCTAATCCAACACGATAATTTCGTGACATAGTGGATGATGCCGTTAAAAATAGATCTCCTGCTCCACTCAAGCCTATAAAACTCTCCTCTTTTGCTCCATAGCTCTTACCAAAACGTGCCATCTCTACGAGACCTCTTGAGATGAGTGAGGCAGCGGCATTTTTGCCTAAGCCTAAACCCTCGCATACGCCTGATGCGATAGCGATAACATTTTTATAGGCTCCTGAAACTTCAGCACCCATAACATCATCTGATACATATGCACGGACAAAATTAGGAAAAAAAGAAGCAAATTCTAAGGCAGTTTGTCTATTTTTTGAGTTTACAACGATAGCAGTAGGTAAAGATTGCATCACCTCAACAGCAAAAGAGGGTCCCGAGAGAAAAGCGATATTTTGTTCAGGAACATGAGGGGCGTAAATCTCATTTAAAAAACATCCGCTAGAAGCTTCTATTCCCTTAGATGCAACTAGAACCTTTTGTCCATTATAAACAAAATGCTCTTGAAGCCATTGTCCTATCTGTTGTGCAGGGATAGCGATAAGAAGATACTTACATGTAAGAGCATCTTCTAAGCTTGTAAAACCCTCTATATCACGAGGGGTTCGTGAAGTTATACAAACTTGATTATTCTGTTTCAGAGCGAAATAAAGTGCTTGCCCCCATTTCCCTGCTCCAATAATCCCAATCTTCTTCATCTCGTAAGCCTCCTATAAACTCTTTAAAAGCCGTTATATCATCATCATATCCAATAACCACTAAAATATCAGACTCTGTAATGCAGTGGTGCGCACCTCGTGTTGTAAAACTCAAATCCATACTAAGTTCTCTATCAACAATCCCTAAGATAATAATATTATGCTTCGTTTGAATATCTACTTCATCTATAAATTTTCCAAGATAAGGAGACTCCTCTAAGATATATATCTGCGCTATCTTTAAACTACTCTCATCATATAAAATATCATGCATCAACTCTGTTACAACAGGTTTTTCAATCATATCCGTAATCATATTTGCTACGGTTTGAAGCTTTTCGATAACCTTGCTTGCCCCAGCATTTTTTAACTTCAAGGCCGTCTCGTGCGTTGAGCCAATAGCAATAATAGGTAACTCTTGATAGACTGCTCGCAAAGAGATAGTGGAAAAGATATTGTTTGCATCATCATGCATAGCACAAAACACAAGAAGATTATCAATATCGCACAGATTTGAAAGTTTTTCTACTTCAGTATTCATATCTATTTTATATGCCTCATATCCATCATGTTGCGCCTTAGAATAGAGTGCATCATCCATCACAAACAAGGTCAATTTTGCACCTGTTCTTCTCACATTTTTAGCAATACTTCTTGCGTAAGAGCCATAACCAAAGATAGCAATTTCACGTTTACTTGCAGGCATCTATTTTTTTCCTTTATGAATCTCTTTTGTAAACTCTTTTACAAATCTGTGCTCACCTAAAAAAACCAAGATATCTCCCTCTTGTAAAGAGACAAAGTGTTTTGGATTAAAAATAAAATGCTCTTCACCATTTCGATAAAAACCAAGTAGAAGCAAAAAGAAGCGTTTATAGGGCAATGAAGCGATGTTATGATAATTTTTCATAATGATATAGTCAATAACCATCTCTTCAAGATACATCTGTTGTTCCCCCGAACGCATAGCATGAAAAACCTCAAAAGCCACAGGCTTACCACCGAACTCTCTTGCTAAAAGTCCTACAATATTTTGAGCAAAAATAACTTCATTGACTCCTGAAAGTTTGAGTTTTACGATATTGTTTTCATCTTGAGCGATAGAGATAAGGTTGATTTTACGACTGAGAGAGCGTACTGTTAGAGCGATATAGACATTAAGTACATCATCCTCTTCTAAACACAAGATTGTCCGTACTTTCTCTTCAAAATTGATATTGAATTTTTTATAACTTGCAAGTTGTGTAGGGTCACCTTGTATCGCAATAAGACCTCTCTGTTTTGCCTCTTCTATCTTCTCTGCACTTCTATCTAAAACGACGATACGTTTACCATTTCGCCTCAGACGACTTGCCACAATCTTAGCCGTATCACTATAACCACATATCAGATAAAATGAGTGCAATTTACTCATATCTTGTATAGATTTTGTCTCATACAACTCAACGACTTTTTCATTAAAAGCTGAAACAATAATAGAGGTAAAAAATGAGAGAACTGCCACTCCAGAGACGATAATCACCATAGCTACCGCACGACCCATATCCGTAATAGGCACAACATCTCCAAAACCAACAGTCGATATCGTCACAAGCGCCCAATAAAAGGCATCAAATAGCGAGTTGATAGGAGAGTCAGGGTTGTTCGCCTCCATCACATATATCAAAACCGCAGAGACAAAGACGACGATACTTGCAAACATCAAAAGAGTGTAGAGTTCAAACTTTTTAGATTTAATTATGGAGGAGAAATGCTGGATACTTTTTGTATATCGAAAAACTTTAAAAACACGAAAAAGGATAAATATACGCAGAACTCTTAACTCATGATAGGTAGGAACGATAGCTAAAAGGTCGATAATTGCTGGAATAGATATCATATATTCATACTTAGAAAGAAGCGACAGTTTCACTGCTTTAAGACAATTAAAAGGACGGCTTAAGAGTTCATCCTTTTGATAGCGTGTAATAATAATCTCACTAAGACTGCTATGAACCCATAAACGCAAAACATACTCTACTAAAAATATCAGAGATATCACATAGGTATTGAAATCATAAAAGAGGTCATTGACAGGATGCTTTACCTCTCGAATCAAAATAGTAACACTTGAAAGAATAAGTAAAATCATAAAAACATCAACATACCGTTTATATCTGTAAGAAGGGTTCTCCAATAAATTATGGAAGAACTTTTTTACTTTTTGATAGCGTGGTGCTGACTGAAGGTAGTATGATCCTTCTACTAAAAAGCGAGAGAGAAGATTCATCCTTATCCTAGTTTTTTCTTCACTATTTCATTGACGGCTTGGGGATTTGCTGCTCCCTTAGAAGCTTTCATAACTTGTCCTACAAAGAAACCTAAGAGCTTCTCTTTACCGCCTCTATACTGCTCTACTTTATCGGGGTTTGCATTTAAAATTTCATCAACCATTGTCTCTAAAGCGCCAGTATCACTTAACTGCTTAAGTCCTAATTTCTCTATAATACTATCAACATCACTTCCATTTTCCATCAGATAATCAAGCACTTCTTTAGCCGCTTTGGCACTAATAGTTTTATCTTCAATGCGTTTCACTAAGCTCGCAAGAGTAATCGCATCAACAGGTGAGTCTTCTAAACTCATACCACCTTTTAAACGAGCTGGAAGCTCTACACTTAGCCATGTAACAGAATTTTTAGCTCCAGCGCCCTCTTGTATCATCTTCTCAAAAAAGTTTGCACTCTCGGGTGAAGCGGTGATAACAGAAGCGTTATATTCATTCATCCCATATTCGCTTATAAAACGCGCACGCTTTGCATCAGGAAGTTCGGGGATATCTGAAGCTACTGCAAACATTGCATCATCTATCACGGATTTGAGCAGATCAGGTTCTGGAAAATAACGATAATCTGCCGCCTCTTCTTTTCCACGCATAGAGCGTGTCTCTTGTTTTATCTGATCAAAAAGACGAGTCTCTTGAAAAATCTCTTCCTCATAAACTCCATCTTCCCAAGCTTCACTTTGTCGTTTTACTTCCACCTCTATGGCTTGCTGAATAAAACGAAAACTATTGATATTTTTAATCTCTACGCGGGTGTAGAGTTTCTCATCACCATGAGGACGGATAGAGACATTGACATCTACACGAAAAGAGCCCTCTTGCATATTTGCATCAGAGATATCTAAGTAACGCACGATAGAGTGAAGTTTTTTAAGATAAGAGATGACCTCATCTTCATTTCGCATATCAGGCTCAGAAACAATTTCTAAAAGAGGTGTTCCTGCGCGGTTTAAGTCCACTTTAGAGATATCACCATCATGAATATTTTTTCCAGCATCTGCTTCAATATGTGCGCGATTTATACGGATTGTTTTGTGTGTACCGTCTTCTAAATCAATCTCTAATTTTCCATGCTCAACAACGGGAGTGTAAAGCTGTGTAATCTGATAAGAGCTAGGGCTATCTGGGTAAAAATAACTTTTACGATCAAAAAATGAAGTACGATTAATAGTAGCATCAACTGCTGTACCAAACATAACAGCCTTATGCAAGACTTCACGGTTAAGCACGGGAAGTGCTCCAGGAAGTGCTAAACATGTTGGACATGTATTTGTGTTTTGAATATGATTAAAACTTGTAGGGCAAGAGCAAAATAGCTTTGACTTAGTATTGAGCTGAACGTGAACTTCTAAACCGATAACGACTTCAAACATGGGATTCCTAATCTATAAAATATCTTATTGATGCAAAAGCAAAGGCATTAGTGCTCTCTATCTCAGCGATCTGTTTATCACTGATGATACCACCTAAGGCTATGATTTTAATATTTATTTTAGCCACTTTTTCTTTTAAATCCTCTAAACCTTTAGGAATTCCTTTGTTTGGAGTCGAAAAAATTGGACTATATGTCACAGCATCAGCTCCTAGTGCCATAGCTTGATGTATCTCCTCTTCATTATGTGTGCTTACAACACAAAAAAGCCCCTGCTTTTTTGCATTAGAAATTTTAGAAAACTGTTTTGAACTCAAATGCACTCCATAAGCTCCAAGCTTACAAGCGAGTTGCACATCACCATGAAGAAGGCTCTTTTGAAAATTTTTATCCTTACATGTAAGGATAAAAGATTGGGCTAAAAGTTCATAAGAAGCACTCTCTTTATCACGAAAACAGATAAAATCTACTTTTTTACAAAGAAGTTTTTCTATACTTACATGTAAGAGGTGCGGATTATCCCCATAATACTGCGGATCAGTAATTGCATACGAAAAAATCAACTCTGAACAACTCTTGCAACCACTTCTAGTTCTGTTTTAAATAGTGCTAACTTCGCTTTAGCATCCTCACTATCTTTCGCCTTAAAGGACATCTCCAAGGCTTTCACTCTTTCAAACACCCGCATAAGTGCAAGATTTGATGAGACACCCTTGATATCATGGCTCATCTTTTGACCTAGTTCATACTGCGAATTTTCTATCATATGCTTCAATGTGCTAGGAGAATCTTTATACATAGTAACAAATTCTTCTAAAAGCTCTTTTAGCAAGCCTTCGTCCCCACCAACAAGCTCAAGTGCTCTTGCCTTATCTATTACTGGTACAGATTTCTCTTCTTTTAGCTCTGTGCGTGGTGCAGGTTTTTTAACTTTTTGATGAGGGGATTTAGCAAGATATTTAACAATCGCATCATAAAATGCTGTAATATTAAAAGGCTTTCCTATATGTTCTTGCATTCCAGATTCAAAACTTTTTTCTATATCACTTGGCTGAGTATTGGCAGTAAGTGCAATAATTGGAATAGTTGTAAACTGCTTCTCTTGTCTAATTGATTTTGCAGCGTCATACCCATTCATAATTGGCATACTGATATCCATAAAAATCATAGCAACTTCGGGGTTTTCATAAAGCATTGATATCGCTTCTTGTCCATTATTAGCAATAAGAAGTTTTATGCCTGTATCATCAAGTAGGCTTTTTATAACACTCTGATTTATTCTATTATCTTCTGCCAATAAAATAGTTTTACCTTTAAATTGTAAAATATCATTTTTTGTAACTTTTTTCTCAACAATTTTATATGATGGATCACTATAAAGTTCTATAATTGTATTAAAGATATCTTGTTGACTAAAAGGTTTTAGGAGTTTTGCATCAACTCCTTTACTGCTGATATCTATTTTTTGTACGACATTATTTTCTAAAAGAACAATCTTGGCATTAGAGAACTCTTTATAATATTGAATCTTATCCTCAAACGACTCCTCCAATAACTTAGAATCCAAACATAAAATATCATAAGAGTGCTCTTTTAAAATCTCTATTGCCTCTTCCTCGCTATCAACTATATCTGTATGATAATGGTAATACGCTATCATTTTCTGAAGTGAAGAAGCGGCATTTGTATTTGCATCTACCACCAAGACTTTCTTGTGCATTATATCTTTATTAGGGAGATGATAGTTACGTGGATCTAGCTTTTGTGGAGCTTCAAAAACCACACTAAAAGTAAAGGTGCTTCCTTTTCCAAAAGTGCTTTCAACACTAATTTTTCCACCCATTATCTGCACATACTCTTGAACAATACTCAGACCTAAACCAACACCACCATACTGGCGTGAACGAGAATTATCTGCTTGTGAAAAAGAGTCAAAAAGTTGCGAAAGTGCCTCTTTTTTTATCCCTATTCCTGTATCACTAACTTGACACTCTAAAACAACAAGATCTGCCTCAGAATCTATACGCTTTAAGCGAAGAACAACTTCGCCTGATAGGGTGTATTTGATAGCATTTGAGACAAGATTTGAGATGACATTTCCAAGTTTCTCTTCATCACCAATGATGCGAGATGGAACATTGTTTGCCACATCAAACACTAACTCAATCCCTCTATCTTTTGCAATTTGAGTCATCTTAGATGATATTTTATTAAGCACGGTATTAATATTAAACTGAAGCTTATGTGCTTTGACTGTACCTGATTCTATTCTCGAAAAATTTAAAATATCATTAATAATTCCTAAAAGAAGATCAGCAGAATTTTGAATATTTTTTAAGTGAGTCAGTTGATGTGTATCAAGTTTTGTATCTAAAAGAATATGACTAAAGTCTATTATCGCGTTCATAGGTGCACGGATTTCATGACTCATCTTCGCAAGAAACTCATCTTTTGTTTTTGCCAAAGATGCCGTATGGTGTGATTCATCTTCAAGATCTCTAATTTCATCTTTAAGATATCTATTTTGACGTATCTGCATAAATAGTAATGCAATCAGACTAAGAATAATAAAATAAGGAAACAGTTCAAGCATATCATTCACAAGTGTATTAGAGAGCAAAGATTTACTCTCACTAGGAGTGTTGCTCTTAGGGGTTTTTGAATCTTGTGAAACAATATTCTTAGTGTTATTGTGCGAAGATGCCCAAGAGCTTACGCTTTTTTCAATCTTCTTAGGAGTTTTTTTTTTTCGATTTTTTCGGCTTTTGGTTTTTCAAGCTTTGGTTTTTCAAGTGCAACTTTTTCACTAGTATTCAAGAGGATTTTTTTTGCTTCAAAAATTTCTTCAGGTTTTGTAGTTTTCAAATTCACTTTTTTATTTTTAAACACTATTGGCTTGTCTGTCTTATAAAGACCTAAATAAGGTGCTTTTTTATACTTATGAATGATATCTAAAACGGCAAGAGCTTCTTTTTTGTTTTTAAAGGGGCGGATAAGCACACTATGATACTTTCGTCCATGATAAATAGTAAATGTAAAATTTCCCTCTTCCGATAAGCGCTTATATTGCTCCTCATTTTGAAGAATTTTTTCATACATTTGAATTTCTAATTCCGCGTTTTGTATTTGTGAAAATGAGCCAACAGTTATTTTATAGTATGTATGATTTGCAAAAAGAGTCAATGAAAGAAAAAATAAAGAGAGTATATATCGACGCATGTATCACCTTTTTTACGAAATAAAGACGATTATATAATGATTGGAATTATTCTTTAATTAAAGTATCTCGAATTTCTTCAAGAAATGCTGTTTAGGAATTGAATTTAAATAACTACGCTAATTATAGCAATGTTGTTTTGTTTCTAGTCAGACTATTTTATGAGGAGCATAGCCTTAGCTACGCGACGATTAAAATCGTT
>CAMZLS010000090.1 GCA_947311765.1 uncultured Helicobacteraceae bacterium | reverse complement strand
TTATGATCGAGTGAGGCTTGTTTTGTTGCGCATTATCTAAGTACTTTTCATTTTGCGCTGTTAAGACAAAAGCTGTTTGGCTATCGCACTCTTGTGAATTTTCAGTGACATATTTATACTCACCGCCTGAAAGTGCAATTTTCAATCACACCCCTTTTTGAGTAATTGCATTGAAAATTGCTGTCAATTTAGGGTCATTTTTATAAACACTTAATGCCCCCTCGACATAGTTGAGTGCCATCTCTTTAAACCCATGAATCTCTAATTGCTCTAAAAAATCTAAAAAATCCTCTTTTTCACTAATAATAACACGGGTTGAAAACATAATATTTTCAAAAATCTTTTTAAAATCACCCTCTTGATCAACAAGCATCTTAAACTCATCATAAGAGATCCCGTTCTCAAAAGAGATGGCATTTTGCAAGGGTACACTTATCATCTGTGTAAGCTCATTCATGGTGCCATCTAAGCTATCCAAGATTTCACCAATAATTGCATCAGCTTGTTCAGCATCTTCTTCTCTTAATATCTCATAATAATCAAATAGCGCAATCGCGCTTACTTCACCACTCATAGCCATTTCTGAAAGAATAGCTCCGTTGTAAGCTTCTTTTGAATTAGGGAAATCTTTCAAAACAAGTGCATAACTTCGCAATGCCTGTTCAAATTCAGCCTTAGTGAAACTATCATTAGCATTTGCGAGGGTTTTATATTTATTAACTGTTTTCATTTTACCCTCCTAGTTACATATTTATATAAGGAAAATATCATTTAATTCAGAAACTATTAAAGTTGGTCGATCTGATTTTCCATCCCCAATGGTACATTAACTACGGTTAAATCAGGATGAATATCCATACGCAATTGACGTTCTACCCCATATTTTAGTGTATTTCCACTACTTGCACACCCAACACATGCACCTTTAAGTTGCACATACACAACACCATTCTTAACCGTTATAAAATCAATATCTCCACCATCTAGTGCTAATGATGGTTGAATTTTAGTGATAACATTGCGTACGGGCTCTATAAGTTCTTCATCTGAAAAAGGAATCATCTTCTACCTTAATATAATTTAATAAATGTAAAATAAGATATTATCGCTTAATAGGTGATAAAAATGTCAAGCTAAACCAACAACATCATAGATATAGCTAGTTTTACGCATTCCAACTAAAACATAATCTATGTTTTTGTTTTTTAGCAAAAATTCTAATGCACAGGCTTGCAGTCGCTTTTTGCAGCCCTCAAGCTCGTTTTTTAATGATATTTTTGTAGTCTTAGAACATTCAAATGCAACCATCTTTTTATACTGGCTTAAATATTGGTCTAAATTCTGCGCTAAAGAATCTTGCGCAACTTCTTCTAGGTTTTCTAAAGCCTTAGAAAGATGAGGAATAATTTGTCTATGCAAAAAAGAGTCATACTCTCCTATCCAGCCAAAGCGATGACGATTAGAATCGAGTTGCTCTATAAGATTTGAGATACTCTTCGTTGATTCACCTTCTACAAGCTCTAAAATAGCATTAAGATGATGAAAATACTCTTGAGGTTCATCATACTCAGCAAGGCGAAACATAAGAGCTTCTTTTTGAGCATTTAACGGACGGTTTGCTAAAACTCTTAAACCTTGTTTCTTAGCCCATGATGCGCATTTTAGACCTTCTCTTTCAAGTAAATTTATCGGTAACTCTATAGTTGTAAAACTATGCTTATCATTTCCTGCTTCTTGGGCTGCATTTTTTGCAAAAATTATTAAATCTTCATAAGGTAAAAACTCCAAATCATCTACAGGCTTTGCAAAACTATTTGAGCTAATACCGTAGCTTCCGATACGCCCTGCTTTAACTTCTAGCTCTAAGGCGACAAAAGCATTGTAAATACGCTCAAACATACTATCAAGTGCTACTTCAGGCTCAATGTTGTTGCTTAAAGCATCTAAAATATAGTATTCAGGGTTATGAATAAGGTAAGAGTCAATCTTCTTTACATGTAAGCGTGAAAGTGACTGCGAGAGCTGATCTTTTAAAAACTCTGGATGGATACAGTGATAGACCTGCTCTGCAAACTTTACCATCTCAGGAAAATTTTCGCCATCTTCTTTGATACGCTTGAGCGTAGAACCTTGCAAATAACCAAACTTACTAACAATTTCAAGCTTACATGTAAGGCTTTCATCACAATCATTCATTGCTATAGCAATAGCTCTCTCTGCACCGCCATCCATGTAGTTTGTTGATGTATCAATAAGTTTTACACCAGCATTTATCGCCGATTTAAGCGCTTGGATATGTTCTACGAGATGATCTGATATACGATATGTTCCAAAGGCTATTTTTGGGTTCATGAGTATCCTTAGTTTTTACTAAGCGAAATATAGCGTTTTTGTGTTTAAAAAGAGGAAGTGCAACAAATGAAGAAGATGAAGATTTACCAAACTCTAAACGAGTTCGATAAATGCCATTGTAGTTGCGTCACCACGACGGATACGAGTACGTAGCAAATGGGTGTCAGGCACCAAAATGGGAACTTTTCTTAATTTTTCCTTTATTCTCTGCTTTCCCTTTTTTTCACAAGTAACCTTATTATGTTAATCAACTAATCTTTTACTTTTTTTATTATATAGTATTTTTATGGCAAAGATTGATGAAATTAGAGAGCAAATCGGATTAAATAAATTTATAATGGGTCTTATATCAATTATGATATTTTCAATTACTGTATTTGTTGTTTCTAATTATGTGAATATAAACTCAAGTTTTATAATCGTTGTTTCTATTTCAATTGTGGTATTAATCTATATTTTTATAGTTGCATTTAGTAAAACAATTGTAACTACTCAGCCCCATCAGCCAAAGAAAAACCATAAAAATACGACTCTAAATCAGAACCATAAAATCTTCAAATTACATCGTTAAAAAACCTCTTGTTAAGCCTATAAATAGGGGTTTTAAGCTATAATTACTTATATTAAAAAAAGGCAATAACTCTTGAAAGAATATCAGTTTTCAATTAAATTCCTCTTTCTTATGGATGACAATGATGTTTTATCAGAATTTACATTAACAGCAGGAGCAAACCCTCATGGCAATATTGTGATTGATAATAACCAATAGATTCATTTTGATATAGACTTTGGCTACAGAAAAACCATTCAAGTGCCACTTTTTGATGCAAATTCACGAATAATACTGCTTCTACTTTTCTTATTAAGTGGAATTTATCTATTATATCGAAAAGAAAAATGTAGCTATTTATAAGGTTATTTTAAATGAATCGTAGAGATTTCTTACATGTAATGCTCCTTGCAAGTGCAATGCCAAGCACTTTGCTGGCTATGAGAACGCCTGTAAAATATACAAAACATAGTGATATATATTTTTCAAGCATTGATAGAGAGTGTGCCTCTCGCTTATTAGCACGTCTAAGGCGTGTTCAGTCCATAGTCGGACATGGAAATTTTAATATTATTAGCTTTGATTATGCTCTCAAAATTTCAAAGCATTACTCCAGTGTAGGAAGATTTCAAAAAGATGAACTAGCACTCTTTGAAAAACTTTTTTTTATAGATGCATCTGAATATGGCTTTTATGGTGAAAAAGTTGTTGATAATATAACACAGGTTTTCAAGAAAAAAGAGATGCTAAAAGTGCCTCACACTGGGCATTTCCTTTATGAGGGTGATGCCCATGCGCATTATGAACTTATACGCCGTAGTATAGGGGATTCAATTATTCTCACTTCTGGTGTGCGTGGTGTTGTAAAGCAGATGTATCTCTTCTTAGGCAAGGTCTTTAGAGTCGATGGAAATCTCTCCCTTGCTTCAAACTCTTTGGCGCCTCCTGGCTACTCCTATCATGGAATTGGTGATTTTGATGTAGGCAAAGTTGGTTTTGGTGCGCGTAATTTCACCACTGATTTTGAAACAACTGATGAATATAAGAGACTGATGGATCTAGGTTTTGTCCAGATTCGTTATCACAAGAATAACCCCTACGGAGTTCGATATGAGCCGTGGCACATAAAGGTATCACATCTATAATAAAAAAATAATTTTATTTCTCTTTTTGGCAACACAACTTTTCTCTTTGGATTTTTCCTTAATTAAAAAAGAGACAAATACAAGTGAGCCGACTCTTTTAGTTATCGGTGGTATTCAAGGTGATGAGCCTGGTGGCTTTAATGCCTCAACTATCTTAGCGACACATTATATAATCACAAAAGGCAATGTCTGGGTTGTACCTAATCTTAATTTTTATAGCATTGTAAAACGCTCTCGTGGTCCTTATGGGGATATGAATCGTAAATTTGCAAGCTTAAAAAAGAGTGATCCTGAGTATGAAATCGTACAAAAAATAAAGGCTATTATCACAGATAAACAGGTGGATTTAGTGCTAAATATGCATGATGGAAGTGGCTTTTATCGTGAAAAATATGTAGATAATCTTCACAACCAACATCGCTGGGGACAGAGCTCTATTATAGATCAAAAAACGCTTGATTTTGACACGCCTTATAGTGATTTAAAAGCTATATCTACTTTTGTTGTCAATCGAGTGAATGAAAAACTCTTAGATGAAGAGCATCGTTACCATACGCACAATACAAAAACAAGAGAAGGTGATGAAGAGATGGCAAAAGCACTTACATATTTTGCTATTAGCAACTCCAAACCTGCTTTAGGAAATGAAGCTAGCAAAGAGTTCTCTACGCCGCATCGTGTTTACTATCATCTTCTTGCACTTGAGGCGTATATGGATTATATGGGTATAGAATTTAAGAGAAATTTTGAACTTAATCCTCAATCTATCGCCTCTGTTATTAATGAAGATTATGAGGTAACACTTTTTGAAAAAATTACTTTGCCAACAAAAGGTATAAGAAATAAATTGAGATATATTCCTATTGATAAGGATAAGATTATTTATAGTTCACAAAACCCTCTTATTTGTGCAATCAAAGAGGGAAATAATTATAAAATTCATTATGGAAATCATAAAATAGCTTCACTTTCTCCTCAGTTTTTCCTTTATGATGATTCTTTAGAAAAATTGGAAGTTCTAGTTGATTCCGTTGTAAAAAAAGTTCTCCCTGGAAGCACTATTTATGTAGATAAATATTTTCAAATATCTTCTCAAAAAGGCTATAGAGTAAACATCATCGGTTATTCAAATGCCAAAAAAATCGAAACGGATGTAAAGGTGTATCACAATGATATACCAAAACGTTTCTCTATCGATAAAGATGGAAAAATTTTCCGTGTGGAAGTGTATAAGGGTAAAAAATTTAGTGGTATGTTCTTAGTGAAGTTTCAGTAAGCTTTCTCAAAAAGCGATTAAACTTTTGACTGAACAGTGATTTTAGTTGCTTCAAAAAGTTTAGCTGCTTTTTGAATAAATGGCTCTTCTAAGATAGTACTTCCATTAAGCTCTTTTGTACTTTCATCTTGCCTGTCACATCCTCCCACACAGCTTCCGATTCCTGTCTCAATATCTTCTGTCATTGAAGCGCTTTGGGGTGACTCCTTTTGGGGGATTGCAACAACTTCTTTTGAGCATTTTTGTGCTTTAATCTTTGTCTCAAAACCAAAAATCTCACGAACAAACTGCTTGATAACAGCATATCCATGACGCAGATGTGTTTTACAAGCATCATCCGCGCAACTCTCCCAAATAAGTACATCATCTTCAAAGGAGACAAAACTTATCTGCTGAGCAAAACAGCGTCCTAACTCCGCATTTCTATCCATGATCTGTTTTTGAAGTTTCTCAAACATCTCTAAGTGAGGTGAAAGTGCTTCTTCTTGTATAGGAGCTTTACTTACTTCTGGCACATCAGGCTTCACTGGGGTAACTTCTTCTTTTATAGGAGCTTGCTCTTGTGATGGTGTGGCAACTTTGGGCGTGCTTACATGTAAGGATTCTGGACGTTTTATCTCACTCTCTAAAGACTCAATCATCTGGTCTATCTCTTTGATACGAAGGGCTTCAAGCATCTTAAAAAAGACGAGTCCAAGCACAAACCCTCCATCAGCATTGATAGCAAAAAGTGATTTTGAATCGCTTAAAATTCTAAAAAAACGCTCTAAGACTAAGGTGTTATATTGAGGGTCATTTGCAAATAATCGCTCTTTGAGATAGGCGATAAGCTCATCGATAACCATCTCCGCTTCATAATCAGCTAACTCCTGAGTATGTGCAACTAATTTTACTCTATCTTTTGCAAATATAGTTGTAAAAATATCTGCGATAAATTTTGGATCAACAAGACCTAACATATCTGTGACTGTATTGATATCAACAAAGTTTTTAGAGTAGATAATGGCTTGATCGAGCAGGGTTAATGTATCACGCAGGCTTCCTGAACCACTACGAGCTAAAATCTCTAAGGCTTCATTTTCAAAATCTATGTTTTCAAGATTTAAGATATGAGTAAGATGCTGGACAACATTTTTTGTTGCTATTTTTTTAAAACGAAAATGTTGTGTACGGCTTAAAATAGTAGCTGGAAGTTTGAGCGGGTCAGTTGTCGCTAAGATAAATTTGACATATCCAGGAGGCTCTTCAAGTGTTTTTAGCAGAGCGTTAAAAGCCTCTTTGGTGAGCATATGCACTTCATCGATGATAAAAACTTTATATTTTGCAGAAGCAGGTTTGTACTTGGTATGCTCTATCAAATCACGAATATCGTCAATCTTACGACTCGATGCCGCATCCATTTCGATAATATCCATATGCCGCCCCTCTTTTGCCATCACGCAGTTAGGACAGACTTCACAAGGGTTTGAGGTAGGACCATTATCGCAGATAAGTGCTTTAGAGAAGATGCGAGCGGTAGATGTTTTGCCAGATCCACGAAGACCTGAAAAAAGATAGGCATGTGAAAGGCGTTTAGAATCAAGAGCAAGAGAGAGTGTCTGCGTGATACTCTCTTGACCTATAAGCTCTTGAAAATTATTGGGACGGTATTTTCTTGCTAGGACTTCAGATGTCTCATTCACGTGTATGCTCCAAGAAATTTAATTGGAGCATTTTAGCATAGCTTCTATTGGTATGAGCTTTTTAAAAACTATTTTAAGAGGTCTTCGTATCCCGCCATAGGAACTATAGTTCCTGTTGAAGTTGAGTAAACTACAACATCAAGTTTAACACTATTTGCAAGACCTACGACTTCGCTTGGAATCCCTGTGATAGTTTCCCAATTTCCATTACCAATTTTAACGCGCATACCATTGTCAACTACAACTTTATCAAATTGTTTGGTTGCAGTAACACTACAAGCGCTTGCATTATCGGTGATAGTATAAGAAGCGCCATTTGCATCAATGACTTGAATAGTATCTCTAAATGTTTCTCCTGTTAAATTGACAACATGAACACGACTACTTCCCACTTCATCACTTACGTAGCCATTGCCATTACATGTTGTAGCGGCGTAGAGGTAAGTACTTCCGTAGGAGAAGCCTTTTGCATGTCCTCCATTGTAGCTTACTGTGTATGTTGAATTATCTTTGAGAGTATAGGCTTCAGCTTTTAAGTTCTCTGAAGCTATATATCTATTATTCTCTCCTGCTACAGAAACAGTAATACCACCTGCTGTACCATTTACAACATAGATGACATTTGGTTTAAGCTCATCTTCAACGATTATCTTAACTTCATCCTCAACGCTACACCCATTCATAAAAAAGCTTCCGCTAAGAGCTAGTAGAGCCACTAAAAATAACGATTTCATAATATCTCCTTATGCTTTGTATAGAACAAGTGTACTCCTATAAAAATTATAGGTGGATTAAAAATGTAGATTTTATAGTTTTAGCCATTGGCGTGCAACTTCTTTGAGTGCTTCTGGATTCTCAGAAGCAAAAAAATTCATGTCACAGTGGGGAAAATTTTGTGTGAGATTATACCTTACATGTAAATATTCTACCATTGCTTCACCTGAGTGAATAAGCCGACTTTTATTCTTGAAATAACGACTAATTTCTTTCTCAATAAGAGGAAAATGAGTGCATCCAAGAATGATAGCATCAGGAGTTTTTAAGTCATGGAAATAGTGCTGCATGATGCTTTGTAGAACAGGACCTTCAAAAATTCCCTCTTCCACAATAGGGACAAAAAGTCCAGTAGATCGAGAAACTAGGTGATGAAATCCATGTTTTTTAAGTTGCATTTCATAGGCATGAGAACGAATAGTTGCTTTTGTTCCGAGGATAAGAATTTCTGCATCTTTACTATTGAGCGCATTTTTAGTAGCCAACACACCTGCTTCAACAACGCCAATAACATCAAAATCTGCATGTGCTTTCATCTCTTGTAAGGCGTAAGCACTTACGGTATTGCAAGCAACTATAAGGAGGTCAATATCGAAGTTTTTAAAAAATTCTATAGCCTCAAGAGCGTAGCGGATAATAGTGTTTTGATCTTTTACGCCATAAGGAACACGAGCAGTATCACCAAAGTAGATAATCTCTTCAAAAAGGTGATATTCTTTGAGAGATTTTACGACACTAAGACCGCCAATGCCACTATCAAAAACACCAACTCTCATTATTGTTTTTCGTTCATACTTTCAAGGAAATCTTTGTTTGTCTCATTTTTCTTCATGGTGTTGTATAAAAATTTAAGTGCTTCAACTTCATCATCTTGTTTATGAAGCATAGAGCGAAGAATAAAGACTTTTTGTAAGATTTC
>CAMZLS010000089.1 GCA_947311765.1 uncultured Helicobacteraceae bacterium | reverse complement strand
CCAAATGATCGGTAATCTATCAGCAACTTTTACAGCCTCAGCCATAAGCGGTGTGAAATTTGAAGGAAGTGCCAACATTGCAGTAAAAGCTCCTGCCCATTTCATAAAATCTCTTCTTGAAAAACCATGAGCTTCTATTGTTTTTTCAATAGAATTGTTTTCATCCATTTTTGGCAGTTTTTTCAACTGCTCTATTCTCTCTTCAAATGCACTATAAAGTGCTTCATATGAAGTATCTTTCTTTACAATCTCCATCTTTTCCTCCTAAGGTTGAATGAATGTTCATTCAGATTTTACAAAACTCAAGCTTAAAGTTGAGAAAAATTTGCATGTTTATATAATATTATATTATATGTGTTACATTTATTGTATCTTTTACACAAAGAAAAGTTTTTTTGTAGCCCCAAGGTATCACTTTTAGCATGAATCAAGTATAATTGCATTTTAGCATTTGCAAGTGTGAATAAAACAATCTACAAAAAGCCCATTTTTTAATAGGAACTTTTATGAGTCAAAGTATTAAATCAAAACTAATAAACGATATAGAAGAACTTTTAAATGTGTATTCCGACACTACCACAACACATATCAACCCAGAACTTTTGGAATTTATGGATACAACTACACTCAAAAGCATCATTCACAATATTTTAGATCAACAAGAGCATGTTCATAAAGACAACAGAGAATGGCTAGAACGCTTTAAAATAGATTTCAACCAATAGGTATTTTTTACGTTTTTTTTAAAAGTGTTATATTAAATGTTCGTTTATATGTTGTTGGGTACAATTGCGACACAAGTTTATAAACAGGATATACAATGTCAACTAATGATTTAGTACGCTTAACAGAACAGACAAAAAAATTAACCGCGATGACCGTTGAAGACAAAGCAGTAGCAAACGAGCTTCTTAGTTCAACTTTTAAGAACTATTTCTCAGAAGTAACATCAGCATTTGATGGAAAAGAAGCGCTAAAGCTTTATGAGAAGAAAATGCCAGATATCGTTTTTGTAGATATCATTATTCCAGAGATGGATGGAATAGAACTTTCACGTCGCATTAAAGCGATTAACCCAAATCAGATTATTATCGTAATCTCAGCAAGTAATGATATCCAAAAAGTCTCAGAAGTAATAAAAATCGGTGTAAACAGTTTTATCCAAAAACCAATCGATACTAAAAAAATTATCGAACTTCTTGATAGCATCACTACTCTTATAAACAAGAAAAAGAAAATTGAAACAAAAACTTTTTCAATCTCTCTCCCACTTGATCTTTATGAACTTGTAAACGATAATGCAAAAGCAGAAAGCATCTCTAAAAATGCTGTAATTATTCGTGCACTCCGTGAATTTTATAGCGAATCATAAATAATGCACTTAAAATTCCATAATTTAATGGAATTTTAAGAATTATCCTTGTAGAATTTCGACCTATCAAATTAGTGGCCCCTTCGTCTAGCGGTTAGGATCCATGGTTTTCATCCATGTTACAGGAGTTCAATTCTCCTAGGGGTCACCACTTTTACCTTCAAATCCCTTATTTACGACATTTCAAAGAGAAAACAACTCAATATTGGTTGGTCAGGTATTTATAATTAACTTTACGGTGTAAAATTAGCTGCACATATATTTTCCCACGCGGAGCGAGGGAAAAATTTAGCAATAAAAACTTAGTGTAAATCGGTGTTTAGTTTAATCTCACGAGTGGAACGTCTTGCAGTTATTTCACCAGTCGTAGAGTTTTGACGGAAATGAAGACCATTAAGACCTGCTAAATCTTTGCCTTTAAATACTTCACCATCTATAGTTACCTTAGGATTGGCTTCTTGTATTTTTGCAAGTTGGTCTGGATAGATTCCAATTTTAGTCCCTTCTAAAATAGCAAGTCCTGCATCGATAATACAAGCATCACCCAAAGGAATACCGCACACACTATTTGCACCAAGAAGTGAATTTTTTCCTACAGAAATAGGATTCCCATCAGTTCCACTTAAAACGCCTAAGATAGAAGCGCCACCACCAACATCAGAACCATCACCAACGATAGCAGAGCTAGAGATGCGCCCCTCAACCATACTTATACCAGTAGTTCCAGCATTAAAATTGATGTAACTAGCACCTGGCATAACAGTTGTTCCTGCATGAAGTTGCGCTCCAAAGCGTACTTTTGAAGTCTCTAAGATACGAGTATTATCCGCTGGGATGATATGTTGTAAGAAGCGAGGAAATTTATCAACAAAATCAATATGTGGATAAGTGTTTGTGAGTTTAAGTTCTATCTCAAACTCACGCAACCAATCAAGCTCGATAGGTTCTCCTGCCGACCAAGCAACATTTGGCAGTGCACCAAAAGCACCGTTAAGATTGATACTGCGCAGTTGAACTTTTGCTAGTGAGAGTGCATAAAGTTTTAAGTAGGTTGCCTCAACGCTTACACAAGCAGCATCTTCAAAAAGAAAAACTACTTTATACTCACCATCGCGCATACCATTTTCTTTAATGATATTATAAAGTGAAGAGATTACTTGAATATTTTTATGTGCTGCGCCATATGCCTCATCTGAGTACGGAGTAAAAGCATTTAAACAGTTTTGTAAAAAGCTTAAGTTTATATCACAAACAACTTCACTTTGAGTAACATCAACACAAACACCTTGCTCACGAAGCGCCTCTATGAAGATAGCCGCACTCCCAAAGTTCTCATTCCAGTTAATAAGTGGATAAGTAGCTTGGAGTGTTTTATCACTATTTAGCTGACCAACATCCACACGACAGACGCCAAAGGCGATAGGGTCTTTATATCCATCTTGTTTTTTAATAGTCTCAATTAAGCTTTTAAACGCGTCTGTAGTTTCAGTAATTTGCATTGTTTAGAATTCCTCTTTTATTGTAATAGTGGAATTTTAGCATATCGTTGGCTTAAAGTTCTAAGTAAAAAGAAAAAAACAAATCTATTTTATAAAATCCTTATAATCTTTCACATAAATAATATTTACTCCCTGCCCTGTCTCTTGAACATCAACATCAAGTCGGAGGCTTTTAGAGAGGCTCATTTGTAAAACTATAGAGAAGATATCGTCATTTTTTAAGACAATTCGAATATCTTGGCTTACCCTAGTGCCTACTTCAAAGCCTATGCCTCCATCTTTTTTACTAAGAAGATTGAGCGTATCAATGCGTATTCCTG
>CAMZLS010000088.1 GCA_947311765.1 uncultured Helicobacteraceae bacterium | reverse complement strand
CACAAATATTAATTGTTGAAGATGATGTAGATCTCATTGAATTATTAGAGTACCGACTTGCTAAAGAAGGTTATGAGACGCTAGGCTTTTTAAATACAAAAAATGTTAAACGCGCCCTCAAAGAAGAGTTAGTGGATCTTATCATCATGGATAGAAATCTACCAGATATAGAAGGAAGTGAATTTATCTCTATGGTTCGGGAAAAAGATGGGATTGATACTCCTGTTATTTATCTTTCTGCAAAAGATAGTAAACTTAATATCGAAGAAGGTTTTTTGCGTGGCGCTGATGACTATGTGACAAAACCTTTTGAGATGAGCGAGCTTATTTTTCGTATTGATGCTGTTTTAAGACGTACTAAAAAAAATATGCAGACAAATAGCGTCACCTTTAGAGATATACATCTTGATCTGAATTCTCGAATTATTAGCATCGGGGGTGTTGAAGTGGAGCTAACAAAACTAGAATTTGATCTGCTCCATACGCTTATTATTCATGAGGGAAGCGTACTTGAGCGCGATTTTTTACTTAAGCATGTTTGGGGCAAAGGTGGATGCTGTCAAGGTCGTACTGTTAATGTTGCAGTAAATCGCCTTAAAGAAAAGATAGACCCAGATAAAACCAAAGATTATATCAAGACCATACGCGGGATTGGATACGGTATTCAAGGAGTAGAGTAATGAGTTATTTTAAAAAAGCTAAAAATGGAGAAAAAGTTTTTGGTTTAGTATTTGGACGTGGAAAAATTACAAAAGTTTTTGATGAAAGTCACTATAAAATCTTAGTGACTTTTCAAAATGGCTACGAGGTACCTTATACAGACGAGGGCATCCCAGGCTGGGGAAATTTTAAAAAACAGACACTTTTCTATCGTGATGATGTAGATTTAAAAAAAGCAGACTTCTCGCCCGTTGAGAAAGTGCTTTCAGTCAAAAAAATCATTAAACACCGCGAAAATGAGAACCTAGAGGTTAGACTTCCTTCGGGCATGTGGGTAAAATACACAAAAGCTGATAACAGCTATACGGAGACGCTTCTTGAAGATGAAAAATATCACCTCTTTAGAAAAGCTTCTAAAAAATAAGTTTTCACTCTTTTTTTAGACTCTCTTTTTTCGCAAAACCTGCACCTTTTTTTACTTTCGCCTTAAGCTCAAGAGTCTCTATGCGACTTTTGTAGTCAATGCCCAATTGATGCATATCTGCAAAACATAGAGCGATGACTGCGATGGGGTTAGGTACCTCACCTTTTTTTTTATAAGCTTGGATATTTTTTTCACTTACTTTAATAAGTTTGCTAAACTTTGGCAAAGTGATTTCCGCATCTAAAAGTAGTTTTTTAAAGTCAATAAAAGTCATTGTTTTCCTTTTTCTCTGATTGATTAACTATATTTTATTACTTTTTTGCTTATTTTATTGACATGTTCTTCAAAAAAGTATATAATCCCCATAATATATTACTAATAGTTAGTAATTTATATATTTTAATTTACAAGGAGCCACCAATGGCAAAAGTTTTAAAGAAAAAAGTTATCAAGAGTGTTGTTGCAAAAGCTGTAGCTAAGCAAGATGTTAAAAAGAAAAAAGTTGAAGCTGTTACTAAAAAAGTAACAAAAAAAGTTTTAAAAGCAGAGCCAACCAAGAAAAAAGTTGCTAAGCAAGTAGCTAAAAAAGCTGCGAAAAAAGCTGCATAAAACCATGGGCTAAAGAATATCTTTAGCCCATCTTCTTATGGTTGAACACTTAAGCATATAGATTTCATATAAATCCCCGCACAATTTTCTCTTAAAAACAAATCTTTAGCTTTTTTATAAAAAATCAATACTATTTAAGATATATTCTAAAAAACAAAAAATTAAGGAAATTCTATGCTAGAAGATAAAAAAAAATGGAATGAAAAATATTCAAAAAATCCCAATGAAGAAACTTTTTCACCCCTACTTGAAAAATATATAGCTCATGCTAATATCGGTAAAGCCTTAGATATTGCATGTGGAAGAGGAGCAAATACAGACTTTTTGCATGCAAAAGGATTTGAGATAGATGCGGTTGATATCTCTGATTACGCACTGAGTCAAATTAAAAAAAGCCCTACTATCAATACAGTAAGCGCAGACCTTGATAAATACTATCTTGCTCCAAATCAATATGATCTTATTACTAATATAAACTACCTTAACCGCCGCTTGCTTCCACAAATCAAAGATGCCTTAAAGCCAGGTGGTCTTTTGATTTTTGAGACATTTATGCTCGCTCATGGCAACTTTAAATTACCTACAATGAATCTAGATTATCTGCTACGCAAAAATGAGTTGCTCCACTCTTTTATTGGTTTAGATATTATTTATTATGAAGAGAAAATTGAGATAAATAAAAAAGGTGAGCGTATTAAAAAAGCCTCTCTTGTTGCTAGAAAATCAGCTTAAGTTTAATGTTTTCGCATCATAAACTAAAAGAAGTCTTGGGTAGAAGTTAAAAATTCACCGCAAAAGCGGTGAAAAAAGTCTTAAAGACCTTTGATATAAGTAGCAACTGCAGCGATATCAGCGTCAGAGTAAGAAGCTACTTGACCTTTCATCAATGCACCCATACCGTGTTTGTTGAGAGTACCAGCTTTGTAAGCAGCTAAATCAGCAACAATATCAGTACCTTTGATAACAGCTGATTTACCAAGAGCTTTTTTCTCGGCATGAGCACCATGACATGCAGCACATTTTTTGTATAATGCAGCGCCATCAGCTGCCATAAGGCCTACACTTGCTACCAATAAAGTAAGAGCGATTTTTTTCATATAATTCTCCGTATGTAAATTTACAAAAGCAATTATAGTTATTTTTATCTTAAATTGTATTGACACAAAATAAGTAACACTCGTAACACCCAGTTAAACAAGCTTTTGATACAATACGCCACTTTACATGTTAAGGCAAAATATGCGCTATATTGATGAAAACTTAAAAAATAAAACAATCTTAATAACAGGCGGGGCGGGTTTTATCGGCTCTAATTTGGCTTTTTACTTTCAAAGTAATCATCCTGATGTCAAAATTGTTGTACTCGATGCTTTTAGAAGCGGTGAAACACTCTCAAACGGAAATCTAAAAAGTTTTGGGCATTTTAAAAATCTTTTAGGCTTTTGTGGAGAGATAATCAGTGGCGACATCAACGATAGCGCTATCTTAGTCAAACTTCTTAATGAATATAAATTTGACTATATTTTTCATGAGGCTGCCATCTCTGATACGACCGCTTTAGAGCAAGATTTGATGATTAAAACAAATGTCAATGCTTATAAAGACCTGCTTGATTTAGCGGTGGCACATAACGCCAATATGATTTATGCCTCTTCTGGTGCTACTTATGGTGATGCTGAATCACCGCAATGCGTAGGGCGTGAAGCACCTCAAAATGTATATGGTTTTTCTAAACTGATGATGGATCATCTCAGTAGAGAGTATATGAAAAAAACAGACATCTCTATTGTTGGTTTGCGCTATTTTAATGTATATGGTCCTCGTGAGTATTTTAAGAACAAGACAGCCTCTATGGTTGTGCAGTTTGGGCATCAAATCCTTGCAGGAAAAAATCCAAAACTTTTTGAAGACTCTGATAAGATTTTGCGTGACTTTATCTATATAGAAGATATTATTCAAGCAAATATCAAAGCGATGCATCCACGCCAAAGTGGTATTTATAATGTAGGAACAGGAAAGGCTCGCTCTTTTCAAGACATTGTAGATATTTTACAGCGAGAGATGCAGACAGAGTATAAGTGCGAATATATGCCAAACCCTTTTATAGGTCGCTATCAGTTTCATACCGAAGCAGATATACACACAACAAAAGAGGGCTTAGATTTTGAGCCACGCTTTGAGCTTGAAGATGGGATTAAAGCGTATGTTCCAGAAATCAAACGCCTTTATGAGCAAGAAGTAAAATAGTGGAGCACTTACAAAACGCACATCCTCATATCTTAGTGATAGGGGATTTGATGATAGATCACTATCTTTGGGGTGGTTGTGAGCGCATCTCACCAGAAGCGCCTGTTCAAGTTGTCGATATCGCCAAAGAGACTACTGTTTTAGGTGGCGCAGGAAATGTTATCAATAACCTTGTAGCCTTAGGCGCTAGGGTAAGCGTTGCTGGTGTGATTGGTGATGATGAAAATGGCAGAGAGTTACTTGCAATGCTAGATGCTATCAAAGTAAATACTAAGGCCTTAGTAGTTCAAGAAAACCGTAAAACCAGTAAAAAAAGCCGTGTTATTGCAGCAAATCAGCAAATTCTTCGTTACGACCAAGAGTCTAAAGATGCGATTAGTAATACTTCGATAGAGAGAATCTTAAGCGCTTGTGAAAGTGTTTTTGAGAGCTTTGATATGATTATCCTCTCTGATTATGGCAAAGGGGTTCTTACTGAAACTCTTGCACAAGGTATTATTTCGCAGGCTCGTAGTTTAGATAAGAAAGTACTTGTCGATCCAAAAGGAGTAGAGTACGCAAAATACCGAGGTGCACATCTCTTAACACCAAATAAAAAAGAGGCAATAGAAGCAACGGGCATTGAGATTAATAGCGATGAAAGTTTAGAGTCCGCACTACTGTGGCTCAAAGAGAAGTGTCGGCTTGAGCGCTCTATGATAACGCTTTCAGAAGATGGTATCGCTATCTATGATGAGGGTGTCAAACGTTTTCCTACAGTAGCGCGTGAAGTTTTTGATGTGACCGGTGCGGGTGATACTGTTATCGCTTCTTTGGCTTTTGCCTTAAGTGCTGGAATGAGTATAGATGAGTCCGCGAAGTTTTCTAATCTTGCCGCGGGTGTTGTTGTAGGCAAGATTGGTTCTGCGACTGTGACGCTTGATGAGATAGTTACCTATGAATCAAGTCTGCATCAAAGCAGTTCAGATGCCCATATAAAAAGTTTTGATGAAATAGGTCAAATTGTCAATTATTGTCGTAGCAATGATAACCGTATCGTCTTTACAAATGGCTGTTTTGATATTTTACATGTAGGGCATGTCAAATACCTCCAAGAGGCAAAAAGCTATGGCGATATATTGATAGTTGGACTTAACTCCGATGCTTCTGTTCGTGAACTCAAAGGTCCTTCGCGTCCTGTAAACACAGAAGATGATCGTGCTTATATCTTAGCAGCGCTTGACGCGGTTGATTATGTTGTGAAGTTTAGCGAAGAGACTCCTTATGAACTGATTAAAATGATTGCGCCTGATGTCCTTGTAAAGGGTGGTGATTATGAGGGTAAAAAAGTAGTTGGAACTGAGTTTGCTAAAGAGTTGCGATTAGTCGATTTTGTCGCAGGAAAAAGCACAACTAAAACAATAGAAAAAATCAAAGAGGAGCCAAAATGTTAAAAATAGTAATCTTTATAGCTTTAGGTGTGCAGACACTTTTCGCTTTTCATATGATAGAGTTAAATATTAATGACAAAGATTTTGAAGGAAAGTTGCAGTTTGATATAGGACAGTTTAACCAAAGTGTGATGCCAGACACCACTTTTTTTGGTATAGGCTATATGAAAGGGAGTGAGCAAAATAGTGACTTTACAAATGCTGATGGGCTTGTAGAAGCCAATTTTCTTATGCAAAGAGCTCTAGGAAGTAGTGAAAATTTTCTTATAGGTATGGGGATAAAGTATGAGTACAGCCGTATAAATGAAAAAGACTTCTCAGCTATCCCTTTAGGCTTAGAAGCACGCTATCTTCTCCCTCTTCATATAGGTATGCCTATATATCTAGGAGGAATTTTCTACTATTCACCACAGGTACTTACCTTTAATGATGCGAAAAATTATATAGAATATCGTGGCTGCTTAAATCTTGAAATTATAGAGCATGGGCATATTGTCATGGGTTATAGAAATATTGATCTTAATTTTGATGTAAGTGATATGAACTATAATCGCTCTTGGTATCTGGGATTTCAATTCCAATTTTAATGGATACATATCTCTTACATGTAAGCAAGCTCGACTTTGGCTATGATGCCTCGCATCTACTCTATAAAAACTTCTCACTTACTCTTAAAAAGGGAGAAGTTAAAGCTATAGTGGGTGCCTCAGGTTCAGGAAAAACAACGCTTTTTGAGTTGATTTTAGGAAATCTTAAACCGCTTCATGGGGAGATTAGAGTCAGTAAACTTTCGCAAGTTTTTCAAGACCCATACAGCTCTTTTCATCCAAACTATAGCGTAATAAATCAGATCGAAGATGTGGCTTCTTTAGATGAAATTGATAAGTATCTTCAAGTGATGAATTTAGATGCCAAACTTTTAAAGAAACTACCACACGAACTCTCAGGTGGGCAACTTCAACGCGCTTCAATCATACGAGCACTCTTAATGAAACCCGATTTGTTGCTTTTAGATGAGCCGACATCAGCACTAGATAATGTTATACAACTTGATGTCATGCAGATGTTAATATCGCAGCTAAATACGATAGGGATACTGCTTATCACACATGATAGTGATTTGGCTTCGTGGTGCGCAGATGAGATTATCGAGATTGGATGATTTAGAATTCAAGAAAATATGATATAGTAATTTTTATCTTTACATGTAAGTAATAGACCAGATATAATTACAAAACCAACAACATTTAAAAGGTTTAGATTCAAGGCAAACTTTTGTTAGCGATGCGAGCATCGTTGACGAAAGTTTAACGCAGAGGATGAGCCTT
>CAMZLS010000087.1 GCA_947311765.1 uncultured Helicobacteraceae bacterium | reverse complement strand
CTCCTCATTTTATGCACCTTATTTTTAAATTGAGGTGCATTATAGTATTGAAGAATATCCTTTAACTTAACTCAAGCTTATACACGCATGAAAATTAAAAAGTGGCCAAATAAACGATGTGTTAGGTGGCCAAATGTTGATGCGTGCGCTGGCCAAGTGATAATGCGTGGGGTGGCTAAATGTTGTGCGTACCTACAGTAACAAAATTAGGATAGTTATTGGCATGATTAATATGTCCATACTCAGTAATCTTTTGCAGAGTATCTTTTAAATCTAAATCCAATACTTGTCTTTTCTCTTTTAACTCTTTAATTACTTTTGATAAATCAAATCCACACTTTTGACATTTATCTATATTGCACTCAATAGCTATAATCTCATCAGGGGTATCACTCTGTTTTAGATTTACACCTTTGTGACCAACTTGACCTCCATTTTTACCACCATCTTTTCGTAATGATTTATTACGCTTAGGAGACTCTATCTCTTTACCAGTTGGAATACTAGAGTTAGTAGAATTTTTCTTAGGTTTTTGTAGTTTATGCCACTCTTGCGTTAGATTCTTGGTATATTCAATAAGTTCTTCATGTAATAAATCTTTTATGGTTTTTCTTTGGTTGATGGGGCTGAGTAGTTACAATTATTTTATTGACCTGTTAAATAATTTTCATTATAAATTTTATTTGCTAAAAAAGCATATGCATTATATGTCTGAGAGTGCAGTTTCATATTGGTAGAAAATTCTGCTCCAAAAATAGAAACAAAAACAAATAGTAAGCTTAAAATTATTTTTATACACATTTTTATACTTTGATATCTAAAGATTAATTTTATATTAACGCTTTAAAATAGTTAAAATAGTGTTGCTAAATTACTCAAAGTAGGATTTCAATTTCACAAAAAATTTAATTTTCAATGAATCAAAACACTCTTCTCACCATTATCAAAACGACTAAGCACCGCAGGCAGTATCAGTAAATCAACCCAAACAGCAATCATAAGAGCAATCGAAGTCACAATTCCAAAATGGACATTTGGTAAAAAATCACTAAAGACAAAAATCATAAATGCCGAGCTTAGGATAAAAGTCGTAAAGATTATAGCACTTCCTGCGTAGTGCATCACGTACGCTAAAGCCTCTTCAAGGGAGTCTCCTGCGTGACGTGCTTCACGGTATTTGACTAAGAAGTGGATGGTATCATCCACAGCGACTCCTATGATAATCGCTCCAGAGATAGCCACACCGATATCTATCGTCAAGCCTAGCCAGCCCATCACCCCAACGACCAAGATAATAGGTAGAACATTTGGCACAATAAAAAGCGGAATCATTCTAAGGTTTCTAAAGATAAAGAGCATCATAAGCGAAACTGCAGTGATTGCCAAAAGAATAGAGTTTATCAAAGTATCAGTCACATCATGTTGCATATGGGCAAACATGGAAGTCTGTCCGTTGATTTTAGCGCTATAAGGTGTCGCTTCCCACCACTGCTCCACCCATGCCATCATCTCCAAATCTTTTGAAGTATCGACGATATTCATAGCGGCTGAAACACGAAGCAGTTGCTCATTAACATCCATCTTATCATTTATCTCCATACCTTGAGGGAGCGAGAGAGAATACAGTAGCAGATATTGCGCGATTAAATTTCTATCATTGGGGATAGTGTATGAACCATCTAAGACCTCGTTAAATTTTTTTACGATATCAGTGAGTGAAGATATATGGCGCATATCGGGATATTTTTCTCTAAAAACCTTATAAAATTCTTCTACCTTATTCATAAATTCGGGGTCTTTTATACCATCTTTGGATTTTGAATCAACAACAATTTCGTAGCTCATAGGGCCTGAGATATTATCTTGCATAAAACGAACTGTCTCTCTAAAGGGAACATTTTCAGAAAAATATCGCACAGTGTTAGAATCAACTTTTACATGAAAGAGTCCTGCACCAATAATGATAAAAAATAGCGTGCTTACAAGTAAAATCTTCTTATCATTTTTGATAATAAAATGGCTAATTCTATGTGCGAGCAGGCTCTTTTTTTGCTCCTCCTCTTCCTCTTGGGACTTAATATTTGGATTAACAATCGCCAACATTGCAGGAACAAATAAAATCGTCAAAACAAAGGCTAACAAGGCAGCGTTTGCTGTTGCAATACCTAGGGTTTTGATAGGAATAACATGCGAAATCCCCAAAGAGGCGAAACCTACAGCAGTAGTAACAGAAGTAAGAAAGATAGGCAGAAAATTTTTGTTCATGCTATAGTGAATTGCCTTATGATTATCCATCCCTTTTTTACGCCCTAGAGAGTAGATCCAAAAGAGGTGCATCGCATCTGCTATGCCAATTGCCACGATAAAAACAGGCATATTTGCCGTGAAATTATTCATCCTGTATCCGAGCATCACCTGAATGGCCAAGACTATCAAAAAAGTGAAAATAACTACAGAAATACTTAAAAACACTGCCGAAGGACGGCGAAAAATAATCCACAAAATAAGCATAGCAATCAAAAGAACAAGTGGCGTAAAAGTGCCTGCGTCATGCTGACCCAAATCAATAAATGCCATATTTAAAATCGGGCCTCCTACGAGATAAAAGCGGTATCCGTTCGCGCTCTCTTGTGCCACTATATCTTCTACTGCCTTTTTCAAGCGCGCAGAGACCATCGGGTCATCTCCAGCTTTGGGAGTCATCCGCGCCATAATCATAGTAGTTTTCAGATCTTCACTGATTATGCGCCCTAAGATTATCTTCTCACCCAAGATAGCTTCTCTCTTTTGCTTCAACTGCTCACTACTTAGGGCATCTACATCTTCTATAAAATCTTCTACTATGACCTCATCGGGATACTCTTTATCTGCATGAACATATTGATAATTTGTCAAAGAATCTACCCGTGCAATATCCTTTGTTTCCCAAAGTTTTTGGGTAATACGCTCTATTACATGCAACGCTTTTTTATTGAAAACACCCTCTTCATCACGAAAGATAACTGTAATTCCATCATCATTGCCAAAAACAGCACGAAAAGTATCATAATTTTTCAAGATAGAGGACTCTTTGCCAAACCAGATACGATAGCTTCCCTCAAACTCTAAATGTTTCAGTTGTGAAGCAAATATAAATGTCATCAAAGGGATAAAAATCGCGATAAACCAACGAAAACGGATAATAAAATTAACGAACTTTTGCATACATAATTTCCTTACATGTAAGTATTTGTAGATTGCTTCACTAGCGTTCGCAATGACCAAGCATAGTCATCGAGAGGAGCACAACTATGTGGCAATCCACCGTCATTGCGAGGTGCGAAGCAACGTGGCAATCTATAGCCTAATCAAAAATAATACGCCACTTTCAGACCTATCCGCTCGTGACGCTTCAAAAGAGCATACGCTGTCAAATCACTCGTCGATGGCTCTATGTAACGATAATCAGCCTTCAACTTCAAAGAATCACCCAAACGGGTTTCATACTCCATATAATAAGCCTGCTCATCATACTCCAAATCAGCGATAACACCACCGATAAAACTGCTATCATCTGCATCATTGAAGGCATAACGCAGACCCATAAAGAGATCATTTTGAAAGGTCTCAAAAAGCTCTAAATCACTTAGTTTTTCACTATCAAGGGTTTCATAACGATAGTACTCACTAATCAAACCCAAATCCCCATCTAGCGTATCAAAAGTCATAGTGTATTCCACACCCACACCTAGATGCCAATAGTCCGACACTACCTCGTTATCAATCACATCCGTATATAAAGCTTCTAGTTTTATCAATGTTGCGTCAATAACAGCCGTATTATACGTCATCACCTTATTTACTAAGTAAGCATTTTCATTCAAACTAACAGGGTTTCCATTGAGTGGACCATCAGCACTAAAACAACGCTGGGAATCATAACCATGTTGCACTATAAAAGCATAATCTATCGGATACTCCGTCTCACTCGTTCCTGAATAACTGAGATAAATAGTGGGTCTTTGCAGAGACTCATCACTGATAAGTGTGTCATCATAAGTTATAAAAGCAGGGAAAAAATAGTACATATAAGGCAAGGCTGCCATTTTTTGATTCTCTTCATTGAGTTTTATAATGACGGAGAACTCTCCACTATCAGTATAGTGCGAGTATGCAAGATTCCACGCACCCATCTTATCGGGGTTAAAAAGATCATTTCGTAAGTCTTGTGTGTTAAAAGTATCTGTAATATTGCGAACTTCCAAAGCTCCCCAAAAGCGGATATTTTTACCTGCAAAGAGTGCATCTTCATCAAACTCATAAAGACCATATAGTTCATCAACCCGTCCAAAAGTACGCTCATTTTTCTCATCACTAGCAGCGTCATAATAATCTTGTTGTGCATACAGGCGTGTTGCTAACTTTAAAGAGTCATAGGTATAGCTCATCTCCAACTGCTCGTAAGCTGTAAAGTTATTTTTGTGTTTATCTTGAGGCGCAAGGATATAGCTCTGTGCTTCAATACCTACATGGCCCTGATATTCAAATTCGCCAAAGAGTACAACACTCAAAGCTACAAGCAGAACAAGCAGTTTCATTTTTTCAAGACACGCTTATGAAAATCTTTGGCTTTGAGCCCTATTTTAAGCTCTTGCTCACTCCAGACAAGAATAGTTCTTTTATCGTTTTGGATATTGCTCATCGTGATTTTACCGATACGCCAAACACCACTAATCTTCTTATAGCCCTCAAAAATTGCCGTTTTCAGTAGCTCTTTTTTACGGTCATAATACTCTATCTTTTGAATAAGATAATTTTGCGCATCTACCCAAATTAGAAGTTTGGTGTAGCCTGAGTATTTTGATACTGGCTCACTCTCGCCTAGATATACTTTTTTACCATTGAGCTCACTCATTTTTGCTTCACCCTCAGGGTAAGAGTATTTGTCCGCATTAAAAGCACTCAAATCTTCATAAGAAAATTCACTTCCCATAAAAGCCCCTGACTTGTTTTTAGAGGCAATCCGTTTTACTCGTTTAAGCGCAGGAAGATAAAGCCACTGATCATCATCTTTATTGATATGCTCATAATTTAAAAATTTTGTACCCTTCACATCCGCTGGAGAGAGAAATTCCATCAAAGATTTATCTCCCTCTTCGCCTTCAAGGACCTGCATCTTCATCAAACGCTCACGCTTTTGACCACTAGCATTGATTAGCGTCATACTCATCATAGAGCGCGCATCTTCAAAACCTGCCTGGGCATCATCACTTTTTTGCGCTAACTCTTGATAGCTGATGGCATATAGCGAGCTTATCAGAGAGAGACTTATAAGAATTAATTTCATTGATTACACCTCGTCATTTTATTTTTATGTTAGTATTTTAGCAGGAGAACTCTTATTATGGACAATGAACACAAAAATAACCCCCTTCACGCGATGACTTTAGAGAAGATATTAGTTTATCTAGTAGATTATTATGGTTGGGAAAAACTGGCTGAGTGGATAGATATACGCTGTTTTATGTTTGAGCCTAGCATAAAATCATCTCTCAAATTTTTACGAAAAACCCCTTGGGCACGGACCAAGGTGGAGAACTTATATATCAGTACTATTAATATTTCTAAGAAGTTATAAGGCTTACATGTAAGGCTATTTTGTAGATTGCTTTACCTTCGTTCGCAATGACTCTTTGATCTTATGAAAAGTCTTTTCTATACCTAAAATTATCATTCCAATGGCAAGTCCTATCAAGAGTTCAGCTAAAAGGCTTGGAAGAAAATGCAGTATCTCGTGAAGCTGATGGATGTTGTGCATAAAGATACCACCTGCTACCAAGAGCATAGCGAGCGTGCCTATAACTGTGAGAGATTTGATAATTTTTGGCAGAGCACGGACAAGAAATTCGCCCGATTTTTTCATCATTTTTTTCTGCTCTCCTGCCATCTCGATAAGTTTAAAGCCCATATCATCCATCCTTACAATCAGTGCGACAATTCCATACACCCCAAGCGTTGCCAAAAAAGCCACAATGCTTACTGCAATAATCTGAATAAAAATACTCTGCTCGACAACGGTTGAAAGCGCGATGATAATAATCTCGATAGAGAGGATGAAATCTGTCAAGATAGCTGATTTTATCTTCTTTTTTTCATGAAGTAAAATCTCCTCTTCGCTGAAATTTTCTCTTACATGTAAGGCATTTTCTTTTGCTTGAGAGAAAAAATACTCATAAATCTTCTCTGCACCTTCAAAGGCAAGATAGCTGCCACCTAGCATTAAAATCGGCACTATAATCCATGGAGCAAAGGCACTCAGCAAAAAGGCAAATGGCAAGATGATGATTTTATTAAGCACGGAACCCTTTGAGATTGCCCATAAAACTGGAAGTTCACGAGAAGCGGCAAAGCCTGAGGCTTTTTCAGCATTGACTGCCAAATCATCTCCTAAAATGCCTGCTGTCTTTTTTGTAGCGACCTTGGTCATCATCGCTGCATCATCTAAAAGTGTCGCTATATCATCAAAAACTGCAAAAATTCCACCTGCCATAACAAATCCTACTAAATTTTAGATAGAATATTAGCAAAATAAGTGCCAAACCATAATAAATGTCATATTTCAATGATATTTATTATGGTTGGGCACTTAAAAGGAACTTTCTTGCATCATCTTGTTGAATTATTCACAAATCCATGGATAATTGCTCTTATTATTATACTCTTTTTTGGAGAATTTCTTCCATTTAGCAAAAAGCTTTGGAGAGAAATCGGGAACTCTTTGAGCGCTCTTGGTCGCTGGTTTTTAAATAGCTATGAAAACACTCTTTACAAACATAAAGAGGATCCAATAAAAGATAAAAAGATACATCTGCAACTCAATAATATTCTTGCGCGTCTTCTTTTTTTCTCACTCTCAGCGATTGTGGTCATCTTTCTTGAAATTTTTTGGGAGTTAGGATTTAAGAGCGCACGAAGAAAATTTGAACGAAGTGGTTTTGCACTCTGGTCTGAAAAAAAAATCAGACAGATGCCTCCTTGGGGAGTTTTAGCTCTTTTTGCTCTTCCTTTTGCCTTGATGGAATTTTTAGGCATTTTCGCTTTGGGTGCTTTTGTTGCAGGGCAGATTTGGTTTGGGATTGGTCTATATGTTGTGAAAGTTCTTTTTTTCATACCTGTACATTTTATCTTACATGTAGGCAAGGAAAAGCTCCTTAGTATTGCTTGGTTTCATAGACGCTACACAATAGTTGTTGCTATTTTAGCTTGGTTTAAAAGCTCGCAAACCTATATAAAAGTACACAATCTTCTCCAAACAATCAAGGCATATGTGCAAGCTATCAAACAGCTATTTTCTAGAACAATCATGCTTTTAAAAAAGGCTTTTGAGCAGAGTGATATACTCTCCCCATCTTGTGAAAAGATACGTCAAGAGATTCTCTCTTTAGAACAAGACAGCAAAAAAGAGGCTCTCTATAAAAAGTTTTTTGATTGTATAAATACTCATCTCAGCGAGTCAAGAAATACCCATGAAAAACACTAAAACTCACTCTTGGATACAAACGCATAAACCTGCACTTATTATTCTCACTAGCATCGTGCTTACTGCTGCGGTAATTCACTTTTTTGGCTGGTGGGAAGCTTTGGGACTCATATTTTTAAAATTTGGTCTAGGGGCGAATATTGCAGGAGCAAAAACCTTTGCCCACGCAATTATCAAACTCGGCGGTAAAAAAGCACTCGCCTTTGCCACAACTGGTATGTTGGCAAAACGCCATATCATTGACATTTTTTCTAAATTTTTTACTGAACATTCAGTAAATCGTTACAAAAAAAATCTACTTCATGTCGTCAAAAAAAAGCTAGATGAGGTACTGCATTCGCCTCCCATGCAACGCATTCGTGCCTTTGGTGCGACCTTACTTTCTCTTCCTTTTGTCTATTTTTTCTGGACAAAAGTTTTAGCAACTGCTATACAAAAATTTGTGTATGCCCTTGTTGTTCCTCTCTTTTCTATGCTTTGGAGAGTGCTGAATACGGGCTTTAATATCCTCTCCTTTGTCTTTGAAGTTTTGATGCTCAATCTCTTTTTAGATGCTCTTTCGCATTACCCTTGGGGTAAAAAAATTCTCTATTTTATAAATCTTTTTATCTCTCTTATTGGGAAAATTTTTACACTATTTGGCAAGTTTTTAGAACTTATCGGACTGCATCCAAAACGTTGGCTTATAAGACACTCCCAAAGATTTAATCACTATTTAGAAACTATTTTAGATAGTGGTTTAGCACATATGCAAAAGGTACAAAATAGACGCGACCGCTATGTAAATATTGTAGAAAGCATCTCTGTTAAAAGATTTTTATATGCACAAAAAAGATCAAAAAAAGAGCTCTCTTTTTGGAAGCAGTCAAAAGAACTTTATCGAAAAAAGGTCTTAAAAAAGAGGCATTTCAGGGAGGTTAGAGCGCAAAGAGCGCAAGAGAGAAACGCTAGAAGAGAAAAAAGTATCTCTTCTGTGCAAAAAAGAAATTTTCTTAAAAGAAGAGAGAGAATTGCGTTACGATTACCATTTAAAAAATAGGAGAACACTCAATGCTAAAAATACTCTACACTCACACTAAGCCTACTTTTTTCTACTCTTCTAGCAACTACTACGCCTCTTGCATCAACAAAAATTCAATTCCTTATCTATACCTATGGGATAAACACAGGTGCTAAAAGTGACGCAAGCCTCCATAAAGAGGACTATTCTCAAATGAAAAAAGCACAACTTTTTCGCTTTGATGTTAGTAAAAAAGATTGTCCTAACTTGTAAACGCTATAATTGCAAATATATTACATGTAAGGACTCCTAAATGAGCCAAACCATTACTGAAAAAATCTTCTCGCAACACGTTGGACATGATGTTTATGCGGGTGAGATTGTTCGTTCTCCTATCGACATGGTTATCGGAAACGATATCACTACACCTATCTCTATCAAAGCTTTTGAGGAGAGTGGCGCAAAGCAACTTGCTAACCCTGAGGGTTTCTGTATTGTGCTTGATCACTTTATTCCTGCCAAAGATATCGCCTCTGCAAATCAAGCACGCATTAGCCGTGATTTTGCCAAAAAGTATAAATTGCCTCACTTTTTTGATGAGAAAGATATGGGAATTGAGCACGCACTTCTTCCTGAAAAAGGGCTTGTTGGTCCTGGTGATGTTATCATTGGTGCTGACTCACACACCTGCACACATGGTGCTTTAGGTGCTTTTTCTACAGGAATGGGTTCAACTGATTTAGCATTTGCAATGATTACGGGGGGCAACTGGTTTAAGGTGCCTGAATCTATCAAGGTTGTTTTCACTGGAAAGCCTCAAGAATTTGTCAGCGGGAAAGACCTCATCCTTGAAGTGATTCGTATGATTGGGGTGGATGGCGCACTTTATCAGACTCTTGAATTTACAGGTGACACGATAGCGCATCTAAGTATGGATGATAGATTTAGCCTTTGCAATATGGCGATAGAAGCGGGTGCAAAAAGTGGCATTGTTGCTTACGATGCGGTCACCGAGGCGTTTTTGGCTGATAAAAACTTAGCCCGCCCTGCTCGTATTCACAACTCTGATGATGACGCTTCTTATGTAAAAACTTTAGAGATAGATGTTGCTAACCTTGAGCCTGTTATCGCTTATCCTTTTTTACCGTCAAATGGGCATTCGTTGAGTCAAGCAGTTGCTGATGATATCAAAATCGATCAAGCCTTTATCGGAAGCTGCACAAACGGACGACTTTCAGATTTAAAAATGGCCGCAGAGATTTTAAAGGGTCAAAAGGTACATGAAGATGTGCGTCTTATTGTAACGCCTGGAACACAACGCATCTTGCGTGAAGCAAATCATCTTGGATATATCGACATTATTATTGACGCAGGCGGTGTTGTTTCAAATCCAACATGTGGTGCTTGCCTTGGTGGATATATGGGGATTTTAGGTGATGGAGAGGTGGCTGTTTCTACAACAAATCGTAATTTTGTAGGACGCATGGGAAGTCGTAGCTCTAAAGTTTATCTCGCCAACTCAGCAGTTGCCGCAGCCTCTGCCATCGCTGGAAAAATTGTAGCGCCTCAGTAATCTTTTGAACTTACTTAATATGCACTGTGTCATCTTTGCAGGAGGTAAAAGTTCTCGCATGGGAGAAGATAAAGCTTTGCTTCCTTTTGGAGGATACAGTTCGCTAGCGCAGTACCAATACGAACGCATGAAAAAAGTCTTCTTGCATGTAAGTATTTCGACCAAGAGTGTTGATAAATTTAGCTTTACATGTAAGAGCATAGAAGACCCTAAAGATACAGATACTTTTGCTCCAACAGCAGGGCTTGTAGCAAGTTTTGATGCCTTACAAGTAAAAAAAATATTTGTCCTTAGTGTAGACAGTCCTTTTATAGATGAAAATATCATAAAAACTCTCATCAAAGCAGACAATGACTCTCTTGACGCTGTTATAGCCAAAACAAAACAGGGCATACACCCTATGTGTGGTATCTACCACTCAAGCTTACATGTAAAGCTTCAAGAGATGCTTCAAAACGATAACCATCGTTTAAGAGAACTCCTTACAAAGAGTAAAACAGAGTATGTCTGTTTTGAAGATGAAACTCTTTTTGCAAATCTCAATCATCCACATGAGTACCAAGAGGCTCTCGCACGATTACAATAACAGGGGGTTTCCATTTGGCACTTCTCTCGCGCCTAAGCCTTTTAATATATCTGCGATCTCAATATCAAGTTCATCTATTTTTTTAAGTTGCTCTTTATTTTTTATGCCTAGCGCAGCTGACCATACCTTAAGTGTTGGCATTCCAATGACAATCTTATTTTCACCCTCTTTTACATAGAGATACATTGAACATGGTGCAAAAATGCCTGCCATCGGTACTGCATTGTCGCCATCGAAAATTTCATAAGAAAACGGAATATGGCAAAGATCATACGACCAAAATGTTGTGTACATTTTAAGAACATCTTCATCAAAATTTAGGCTATCTTTGAGGTTGTAATAGCCTGCAACAATGTAGCCCTTATTCTCAAAAACTGCTTCAAACTTTTCTTGAAATTCATCCATAAAGTCGTCAATGTCATCTGGCTCATCAAATGGAATTTCAAAATTCATCATTGTATCTTCAGCGTAAGCCTTTATTTTTAGGGTGCTCTTTTTTGCTGGGAATTTTTTTTCTATAGCTGATGTAAGTGGTTTAAAAGCTTCGATATAGTTTTTTCTAATCTCTTTGTTTGTTATTTCAAGTATATCTAGTATCGCTTCTGGTGTCAAATGCGCAATAACAGTCTTTTGGTCTGACTTAAGACGATACATAAGTAAGTTAAAAGGCGTAAATGCTGCCATGCGTGGGTCAATATTAAGCATAGGGCGCACAACTTCATCCATAACCAAGGAGTTGAAGCTAAGTGTTTGTAACACTGTAGATCCAAATTTTTTTTCATAGACTTTATTAACATTGTGATGAGGATCATTGAGATAAAATCCTATTTTCTCTAAATCCGTAAGTGTAAAATCGAAAAAATTTTTATCAAATTTTTTATCATAAGTATAGACAGCAGCTAGGTCTTTATTACCGCTTGGGGCATAACGCGCATCAGCATTTTGTGCTTGAGCATAGGCACTCAAGCACATAAAAATAGCTACTGTAAGTGAGGTGGATATAAATTTCATGAAAAACCTTTATGCCCTCTACTCTACAAGTTCGCTTATCGTCTCTTCTAATAATTTTTGCGCCTCGATAAGCGGTTTAAGAGAAGCATCATCTATTATATCATTAGCGGTGATCCAATTTTCAACAGCAGGAAATCCCATGTGAACACTCTTTTCACCAACTTTTTTGTAAATATAATAAGTACATGGAGCAAAAGCGCCGACTTCTGGATGTGTTTTTGAAACAGAATAAATGACATTTAGTTTACAAATTGAATAAGTATCATAAATATCAAAGTCATTTACTCCACGCTCTTCTAATTCATCTTTAAGACCGATAAATCCTGGAAAAAGAAAACCTATTGGCTCTAACTCACCTTCAAATTCTGCTTCAAAATCATCTTTTAAATCTTCAAGCTCATCACCATCTTCAAGTTCAAATTCTGTTTCAAATGTAGTTGCATATTGCTTATCTTTTGTAGCAGTATTCTTATAGTTTAATGTGTCAAAGTTTCCTTTTGGGAGTGCTGTAGCTAAAGCTTTTGTCATTAGGTCTGCCAAGGCGATTAAATCTTTGTTATTTGCAGGAATCTGAGTCATGCGAGCCATTCCTTGAAGAGACAAAGAAGAGATTTTCATAGTCTTCTTTGCATCATCTGACCAAATCGACATACTTAGTGGCGTCAGAAGTCCAATTTGTGGATATTTCTGAACTAATTTGGCAACAATATCTGGTTGATGCACCGTAAAAAGATGGTATGTCTTATAGTGAGTGCCTCCAAAACGCTTTGAGAAAGGCTTATTCATATTGTTGTTTCCATCAATACTAAAACCAACACCTTCAAAAGCAGCTTCTATAGTAGCTGTTGTAATTTTAGCATCAGCATTTGGAGCAGTATAGATACGAATATCTGATTTTGCTGAAGCGCTTGCATCAGCCACTAGAAAACATAACAGCGTACTAACTAAGAGTAGTAGTTTTTTCATTTGGAGTCCTTATTTGTGTAAGTTGTAAGTGCACGCACTTTATCACCTATCTTTATACGACCGCTTTTAATGGCTTTTGCAAAAACACCTCTGCCATGCTTTAAAAGTTTTGGCAATTTTGAATTAACCTTTGAGAGTCCATTACAAAGCGTACAATTTTGAGTTATTTCTAGCTCAACCTCACCAATCAAAAATCTATCTCTGGCATTTAAACAATAAGGATTGTAGTCTATGATGATATTTTCCCCCAAGAGTCCGTTCGCAAGCTCAATACTGTTTTCCTTTGCTAGTTTGTAACTAGCTATTGAGGTTATTAAGATAGCTCGATTTTCATCTTTGCTATAGAATTTGTCATCAACTACTCCTAAGGCATCTATTTGAAGCATCTCTTTTTGAATACGCTTCTCTTCACCTCCAACAGAAACATAGAGATTAAGAACTTGTCCTAGGCTATCTGTTGGCATTTATAGGCTCTTTTGCAATAACATCAATATTGATGTCATTAGCAAAGAGTGAAATTTGCATAGCATTCAATATGAAAAATGTTGTAATTAGGTTTTTATACAAATTTTTTATCATAATTTTAAACAGACTACTTAATCTTAGTCTTTTTAGTTTTTGTGTTTCCTAATTTATCAATCCATGTCATCTGGATTGGATCGCCTTTTTTAGCACCTTTAAACTGAAATTTTACGATAGGATTTTTTGATAAAAATTGGCTAGTAGATATCTCATATACTACTTCGTCATTGGCTTTTGCCTCCCAATGAGTGATAAAGTTGGCTGGAACGCCTTTTTTCTTAGCTTGATCGTAGGTTATCATCTCGTGCTTTGCCATAGCTTTAACTTTTACAACATCACCTTTAAGTTTTGCTTTTACTTTCATTATTGTTCCTTATATTTTAAAGTTTTAGATACTGAAGGTAAATTAACCTTCACAGCCACCAAGTGCAACTTCTAATTCTTTCGTTACCGAGTAGAGTTTGCCGTCTTTAGCTTCTACAACAGCAGTCATAGATCCACTGGCTTTCATTTTGATTTTAAGATCAAAATTAATAATACTGTGTTTGTTAAGCGTCCATACCGCTACGGCGCTTTCAGGATTTGCATCTTGAAAAAGGGCAACAGAAACAGCATCAATATTAGACTTAATATTTACAGGAATAGCTCCACCGTTTGCTGCGACATCTGGGATGTTGAGCTTGACACCCTTTTCGATAGTATGGCTTGTGCCATAAAGTGCTTTCATTGCATCTGCTACATTGTGTGCAGTCCAAGTGTCTGGTTTTGTTGCACGATAGTCGATTGCGCTTAATGAAACAGGTGCAAGTATTGCAGAAACTGCTGCTACGCCTAAACCTAAAAATTCTCTTCTTTTCATATTGTCTTCCTTAATTTGTATTTCCAATAGTGATGTTATCATAAATTACATCATTTGGGAGTTTATTATTTGATTTAACAATATACCCCAACTAAGATCAAATAGTATTTTAAAAAAATCTTCTTTTCACAAAAAAAAGATTTTATTTATCTACTTAGACTATACATATAATCTACAATCTCCTTTATCTCTGCATCTTCAAGGTCCATATTTCCACCTTTTGGAGGCATACCGCCTACTCCGTTCATTGCATTTGAATAAACAGTTGTAATACCTTTTATCATTACCGCTTCCCAAGCATCTTTGTCTCCAACTTCTGGTGCACCCATTGAGCTTGTTCCGTGACATACTGCACAAGATGCTTCGTAGGCTGCTTGACCAACTACTGGTGCATTTGCTGATTCTGGTAAATCACGCTTAACTGAAATAGGTGGTAAAAAATCTGAGATACCAACACCTTTTATGCGTACAATTTTAGCACTTTTCTTTTGGCAATTTTTCATGCAACGATCAGCTGGATTGACTTTTTGCGCTCCAAAATTTTTGTTATTTGCAAAATATTTACGCACATTATCAGTACCATTTGGTCCATCAATTTTTGGCTCAAAACCATCAACATTAGGCATTTTAATTTTTAAAAAATTGTCATGACTGAGTACAAATTCATCATCAATTTCTTCACCATCGATAGTAAGTTCATTAATATTTAACATATATGCGGTCAAGGCGTATGTCTCATCACTGCTCAAACTTTTTGTTTTAGGGTGTGGCATACCATCATGAATATACCACCACATTGTGCTTAAGTGTGGCCAGTATGAACCAAATACACGCACTGGACCATCAGCATTAGGAACATTTCTCTGATTTTTAAGTGTTGCATGTGCTTCTTGGGCATTTCCTTTAGAGAGCGATGGATATCCACCACCACCTGAACCAAAGTCGCCGTGGCACATAACACATTTTTCTTCGTAAATTTCTTCACCTTCTTCAACAGAACCGCTGCCTTTTGGTAGTCCTGTTCCGTCAGGCATAACATCTGTATTCCAAGCTTTTAACTCATTTTTAGTGGCCAATCTACCATGCATGTAGCTCTCTTTTTGAGGACTAATAACATAGTTTCCTCTTTTAGAATCAACTACTGGATAGGTGACGCCACCATCAATAACTTTTTTGCCGTTAGAATAAGTATCTGAAGCCGTACCTGCTATACCACTTGCAGTAAAAAGCGCTGAAACTGTAGCTGAAATTATTAATTTACGATCTAATTTGAACATGATTCACCATTCCTTCTGCTGTTACTTCCCATGTTTCTACGGCATTTCTATGATACACCGATTCAACACCCATTATAGATGTTTCTTGATCAATAGTAGGTTGGATATAGCCTGCATCATCCATAGCGCGACTTGTAAGTAAGAGAGGTTTTCCCTCGTATTTGTATATATAAGACCATCGTGTCCATGATTTTTGTAATACTAAACCTTTGAGGTTCGCTTTGACATAATTTTTTCCACCATCAAATGATAAATCAACACCAGTAATAGTGCCCATACCACTCCATGCTAGACCTTGAATCTCAACTATTTCGCCTTTTTTCAATCCTAGCCATGGTTTTTCTGGTGAGGGATGAGTCACGGTAGAATTTACTTCATTTGCATAGAAGTGTTGAATTGCCTTTCCTGTTGGTTTGAGCGCTGTGTATTTAGAAGTCTCTTCTTTGCAGTACCAAGGTTCTTTCGCAAATTCTAAACGCTTCAGCCACTTCACACAAAGATTTCCTTCCCAACCTGGAAGTAAAAGACGCACAGGGTACCCTTGTTCTGGACGAAGTGCTTCACCATTTTGTCCCCAAACAATCATTGCGTCATCAAGAACTTTATCTACGGGAACTGTACGACCCATTTCAGAGTTGTCAGAACCTTCAGCTAGCATCCATAAAGCCTCTTTTTTAAGACCTAGATCCTCTAAAATAGTTTTAATGTAAACACCTGTCCACTCCGCACAACTCATAAAGCCTTTTGCAAACTGTAAAGAGTTGAACTGTGGTCCACGCCACTCTTGTCCACCATTTGCTGGACACTCAATAAAGTGTGTACGCGTAACACTTGGGTAACGCTTGAGTTGATCAAGTGTTAAAACAATCTCTTTTTCAACAAGACCATGGATCATTAATCTAAACTCAGACGGATCAACTTCAGCAACGCCACCATGACTTCTACTAAAAAAAAGACCATTTGGTGTAATAATTCCTTCTGATTCATGAATAGGAGTTACAGCGATTGATGCTTGGAAGTTACCCGAAGCAAGAAGCTTTGTATTTCTTCTTAGATTATTGTGCTCATACGGTGAGGGTAAACCATAGCGGTTATATGTAACTGGATACCCTAGTTTTTGTCCCCATTTCGCATGATGCATAATTTCAGGTTCATCGGCTGAGGCTTTTTTTGGTAGCAAAATAGCAGTTGCAGCTATCGCACTAACAGAAACTGCTTTTTTAAAGAAATCTCTTCTAGTGACCTGCGACCTTAGTGTTTCACTCATTTATTCCCCTTTAAAAATATTGACAATTTAATGCAATCAAGTAGATATTTTAAAAATATAATTATCAAAAAAATATCACATAAATTAAATGATGACACTATAATATGCAATTAATCTTTAAAAATAGTAAATATTTATAAAATTCATGGATATAAGGCTTTAATATGTGTGACTTTTACCTGATGTGTTACAAATTGTACAGGTTTTTGTATTGCGTATTATTAGTATAAATACAAATATGACTTAGTTATAAAAAATTACAATTATTTGCATAAGATTTTTTTATAAGTTTTTCCTTACATGTAAAAGAAAAGCTCTATTTTTTTACTATACCAAGTATAACAAAAGTATCTTTCTCTGGCGCAACTAAAAAAGGAATGTTAAATCCTTGATGTTCTATATCTCTAATATTTTCATCATCAAAAAATATAGAAGGTTTAAATTTTTTCACCTTACTGGGCATATTTAAAATAATGGTATCAAGATACATTTTAAAATCTTGAGTGGCTTTTAGATCTTCTTTTGCAAATGTGGTTAAAATCTCTTCTAGCTGTTTTTGAAAAAGTTCTGAGCTTAGTATATTCATAAAGATGCTCCTTTTTTAAGCCATATATTTAAGAGTTTCATATTTTCATAAAAAGAAGTGAATTTTTCTTTGGATACTTTATATTTTTCTAACTCTTTGTGGAGTTCTTTTTTTACATGTAAGAACTTTTCATCATTAGGTTTTATCTCATTCATAATAGCTACTTTTTTAAAATTATATCGATTTCTTCTCTGTTTTACTAAAAAGTGCAAGAAACCTTGCAAAAAGAGAAGAGAGTGTGCCTCGCTTCTCTTTGCTCTCTTTAAAGAGCATTCTGTCTAAATCTTCTCGCGCTTTTATAGTATAGTGTGGAAGCCATGCTTTTTTCATCGTTAGCTCAATATCTTTGCAATCTGACGAATTGCATCTTCATCTTTAAGTCTAAACTTTATCTCGATTCGACGTGAAGCATCTTTATCTTCTTTGCCGTCTTTCAATATAAGATCATTGTAAGTGCCTGACAAAAATAAATGACATAAAAGTAGGAACAAAAATTGCTATACAAAAAGATATGAAATATATAACATTAAATCATTCAATAATTGAAGACCTACAAACAATAG
>CAMZLS010000086.1 GCA_947311765.1 uncultured Helicobacteraceae bacterium | reverse complement strand
TTTTGAGGGTTATTCATTAATGTTGTTACTTTGTTAGAGTATGCGTCCCAAAGTGAGTCGCCTAAAATGTCATTTTTTGCCATCTTGCATCCTTTTAGTATATAAATATTTTTTTAATTATTAGTGATGATGAAGTTCACACTCTCGAACTTCTCCGCCTGGTGTTGGTTGTACTTTTGCAAATGAGCTAGAAATTGCACGCAAGCGTTTTACTGCTTCATTGAAGTGATTGATAACATAATCTACTTCAGCGTCTGTTGTAAAACGGCTAAGGCTTAAGCGAATGCCTGTATGAGCCAACTCATTATCAGCACCGATTGCCAACATAACAGTATTTGCTTCTAAATCTTCGCTCGCACAAGCAGAGCCCGTAGAGGCACCAATCTGACCATTGTTTAAGTCCCAAAGCATGCCCTCGCCTTCAACTCCACGAATAGAGATAAGAATGGTGTTTGGTGTACGATTAGCACGATCACCAACAGTAAAAGTCTCAGGAATACTTGCTAGCAAAGCATCTTCAAGACGATCGCGTTTTTTAGCGATAGCTAGCATTTTCTCTTCAATGTTGATAGTAGCAAGCTCAATGGCTTTACCCATACCTATGATATAAGGTACATTAATTGTTCCAGAACGACGACCACCCATATGCTCACCACCGTGAAGTAGTGGAGAAAGTGCTTGCGAATCTTTGATATAAAGTGCACCAATACCTTTTGGGCCATGAAACTTATGTGCTGACATTGACATAAAATCAACATTGACACTCTGCATATCAACAGGAATTTTTCCTACTGCTTGAACGCCATCGCTATGAAAAAGCACACCTTTTTCTTTACAGACTTCACCTATCTCTTTAATCGGGAAAATCATGCCTGTCTCATTATTTGCCCACATAATGCTAACGAGAGCTGTTTTATCAGTTATAAAACTTTTTACTGTGTGTGCTTCAACAATACCTTGCTCATTTACGGGCAGGTAAGTAACCTTCACGCCCTGATCTTCTAAAAATCTACATGTAGAGAGCACTGAAGGGTGCTCTATCTCTGATGTCACAATATGATTTTTATCACCATTAAGAATATGATCAATCCATACAGACTGAAGCACCCAATTATTTGACTCTGTTGCGCATGATGTAAAGATAATATCATCATCATCTGAAGCATTTACTGCTGTATAGACTTGATTAATTGCTTTAGAAATTGCTGGATGTGGTGCAGTACCAAATTTATGAAGTGAATTTGGGTTTCCATACAGCTCACTAAAAAAAGGCATCATTGCCTCTACAACCTCTGGATCTACCATTGTTGTAGCATTGTTGTCCATATAAACTTGCATCTATTTTACCTCTAATTTTAATTAAGACAAAATTTGTCTTGTTTTGATAATGAGATAATAAAGCAAATGTTGTTATAGACTGCTTAAAGAATTTTTATAAAAGAGATTCCTTAAGTTTTAATCTTATTTTTTTGCGACAACAAGCCTATTGTCACCGTGCGACAACACGATTAATTTTTGGCTTATATCGTGGATCTTCACCCTCAATTGTCCAAAGTTTTTTACTCAAAGCTCCTACAGATTTTATAAATCCATCGTCAAAACTTTCTAAAAAATCTACCTTAGGAAAATGCTTCAAAAGAAGTTCTTTTTCATACTCAAATCCACTCCCTTGAGGCTCAAGTTCAAGAGTCTGCTTAGTAGCAATATTAGCTAGAAACCATAATGCTAAAAATTCTTCAGAAAATTTATTTAAAATCTCGTGCGTAAATTCTTCAAAATTTTCATAGCCACTAAGCTCATAGATTTCAATGATAAGCGAGAGAGTTTCATGTAGATGCACAAGAGGAACCATGGAAAAAAGCATACGTCCAACACTCAAGCCAGAAGTGTGAACTGCACCTATAAAAATTTTCGCTCCTCCTTCTACTGCACCAAAGTTATTTGTTTTAAGTCCAATAAGTCCTATATCTGTATGGCGATGACGACCGCATCCTTTGGCACAACCTGAAAAACCAACAGTAATGCCATGTTCGGAAATTTTACTTAGAGGCAAATAAGAAGTTTCATTTTTAATGCTCCAAAAAGAGTAGGGACATAGATTACCTGCACAGGTGATGATAGTTGCACTCTCTTTAGGCGAGGCAAAAGGAGTAGTTTTGTCTTTGAGCCCAAAAAGATAGATATTTTGATCAATTCCTAGTCGAATTTCAAGACTGTTTTCAAGTGAAAATTTTGAAATTTCTTGCATCTCATCAGCACTAAGACGTGCAAAATCAGTCTGATAACAGTAGGAGTAGCTACCATCTTTAAGCATCTCATTATGAGAAAAGCTCACCTTTTCAAGTTGAAGCTTTCCTGCAGTATTAAAAGGTTTTGCATACTCTTTTTCTATATGATTTTTCAGAGCATCTAAACCAATATCTTTTATCAGGAAACACAAGCGTGTCTTTGAGCGCGAAAAGCGTGATCCATGCAGATAAAAAGCTTCTACAAAAGCCTTAAAGAAATCAAAAACTTCATTCTCTAGTAAAAAGATATCAGCATCTTGAGCAATTTCACTATTTTTTCCGCCCATGTAAACATTAAACCCAAGCACTCCATTTTTTTCTGCTAAAGCAAAGTAGAGATCATTGGCAAAAAACGAAGTAATGCTTGCGCGATTACCAGAGATTCCGATAGAAACACGCCGTGGCAGCATCCCTACATACCTAGGGTTTTGCACTATATGTTCTTGCATCTGCATAATAATTGGATAAGTCTCAATCTCACTATATTTACCACGACCATCATAAACATTTGTGACGATATTACGAATATTATCACCAAAACTCTGCCAAGTGGTAAGACCATGAGAGTTAAGTTTTTTCCATATATCTAAAACATTATCAGCTTCAAGATCATGCAGTTGTAGCCCTGCCCTTGCGGTGACAATGATAGTAAGGTCATACTCAGCAACAACATCAGCAATATATGAAAACTGCTCTGTAGTAAGTCTGCCAGCAGGAACACGAAGACGCATGGTAAACTCATCTTCTAAAAAGTCCGTAGTAAAAATACCAAAATCTTGAAGATAAAAACGGTCACCTTCGCCTAAGTTTTCAAAATCAAGACTTTCAAATTCTGCAAAATAGTCATAAGGACGCAGTCTGGCCTTATAGCGTTCGCGCTTATTGAGTCTTGAATCAATAGCATCGCCTAGCATAATAATATCCTTTTATAAGAATTATATCATGTTGCGGACAAGAAAGAAAACTCCTAGACTGTATTATAGCGCTTGATAATTTTCTTGACTCTATTTTTCAAATTACGAAGTGCTTCGGTATCATTATCGCCATCAGCAGTTAGATTTCCAAAATAGACAGAATCTTGAAACTGTACCTTTGCTACCCAACCAATTTTTTGGTGGTATTTTACACCTACAAATAAAACTGACCCTGCACCAAAATTCTCTTCGCACAAAGAGATAATTCTCTCAATGCGATCTGCATTACTTTTTTTACTATCTGCCATAATTTATCCTTTTAATCTTCTTTAAGAGCGGCCCAAATAAAGCCGCCAAGTCCTACAACAACGACTGTTGTGATAAACATTAGTAATATTAAAGTTGTACTATCCACGTATTATATCCTTTTTTCTTCTTCAGTTTTCTCTTTGAGTTGTCCACAGGCCGCACTTATATCAATTCCCTTAGAATCACGAATTGTACACAAAAGCCCATGTTGCACTAAATATTCTTGAAAAGCCACCATATCTGCGCGGCTAGGTCTATCATAATCACTCCCCTCGTAAGGGTTAAAAAAGATAAGATTTACCTTGGCTTTTATGCCATGAAGCAGTTTCACCAATTTTTTAGCAGAGCCTAAATCATCATTCTTGCCTTTGATAACAAGATATTCAAACATCACCCGCTTACGCATATCTATCGGAAAACGTTTAACTGCCTCGATAATAGAAGCGATATTATAGGCCTTGTTCATCGGAATAAGTTCACTGCGAAGCGCATCATCTACCGCGTGAAGTGAGATAGCGATATGCACACCAAGGTTCATCTCTCCAAGCTTATCAATCTTGCTACTGAGTCCACTCGTTGAGACTGTTTGGCGTTTTCCTGAGATAGCTAAACCCTCTTCATCTTTGAAAATTTGTATCGCTTTAGCAAGGTTTTCAAGATTATCAAGAGGTTCACCCATACCCATATAGACGATATTGAGACGGCGATGTGCTGCTAAATCATTATCTATCTTCACGGCTAAAACCTGAGCCACTATCTCACCAGCGCTCAAATCACGAGTAAAACCGCCCTTGGCCGTCAGACAAAAAGTACAGCCAACCTTACAACCGACTTGCGTGGAGACACAGACTGTATATTTTGCCGCATGATTTATACCATCTTCATCGGTATGGGCTTCTTTCATACGAAGCAGAACAGTTTCCACTGTTTTGCCATCATCTAGCTCAAAAAGATACTTAATTGTTCCATCACTTGCCTCCTCTTTTTTCAAGGTTTTTAGAGGCATGATGCTGAACTCATCTCTCAAAGATTCGCGCATCGCTTTTGGAAGGTTTTGCATCTCATTAAAGGAGTTTGCATACTTATGATATACCCAACTATATATCTGTTTTGCACGAAAAGAGGGCTTTACATGTAAGGCTAGTTCTTCTTTGGTAAAATCTAAGATACAAGGCTTCATGATGTCAGCTCTTTGATACGCTTCTTTACATGTAAGCTCAATTTCTCTTTTGCCACCTCATGATTTTTCAAAAAATCTTCATGAGCATTGCTATTACAATAGTTTGTAACACAAAAAACACCACCCACAGGAATATCAAACTCTTGCGCGATACGCAC
>CAMZLS010000085.1 GCA_947311765.1 uncultured Helicobacteraceae bacterium | reverse complement strand
GGCGGCTTTGAAGCATGTCCCTATAGCAGAATATAATCCTATGGAGTGTATCAAAACCAACATCAACGGAGCGCAAAATGTTATCGATGCAAGCTTGGAGTGTGGGGTTAAAAAAGTCATTGCCCTCTCCACAGACAAGGCGGCAAATCCGATAAATCTCTACGGAGCAACAAAGCTAGCAAGCGATAAACTTTTTGTTGCCGCAAACAATATACGAGGTGGAAGAAGAACGGCTTTTTCTGTTGTGAGATATGGAAATGTTGTAGGAAGTCGCGGTTCGGTTGTGCCTCTATTTCAAAGACTTATTCAAGAGGGAGTTAGTGAGCTTCCTATCACTGAAGAGCATATGACACGCTTTTGGATAACACTCGAACAAGGTGTAGAGTTTGTACTCAAAAATTTTGCTCGTATGCATGGTGGTGAGATATTTGTACCAAAAATCGCCTCTATGACTATGCTTGATTTAGCAAAGGCGCTTGCTCCTGATTTGGATGTGAAGATTATAGGTATCAGACCTGGGGAAAAATTGCATGAAGTGATGGTGCCAAAAGATGATAGTCACTTAACTTTAGAATTTCATGACCATTATGTTATTCAGCCGAGTATCACCTTTACACAAGTGAGTGACTTTGCATGTAATGCTCTCAACGAAAAAGGCAAGGCGGTTGAAATGGGTTTTGAATATAGCTCACAAACAAATGATAGATGGCTTACAAGAGAAGAGCTGATGGAGATGATTCAGGCATGATTTCTTACAGTCAGCAGATGATAGACGAAGCAGATATTGAAGCAGTTGTTAAAGTTTTACGAAGTTCTCATCTTACACAAGGGAAGGAAGTTGAGGCTTTTGAGAGAGAAATAGCCTCTTATGTTGGTATAAAGCATGCAATAACTTTCAACTCCGCCACATCTGCACTACACGGAGCTTATCACAGTGCAGGTATATCGCAAAATGATGAAATTATCACAACGCCTATTACCTTTGTGGCAACCTCAAATATGATGATAGAACTCGATGCAAAGCCTATTTTTTGTGATGTTAAACTTGATGGAAATATAGACGAGCGATTTATAGAGCGTCTTATTACATCTAAAACAAAGGCGATTGTTCCTGTAGATTTTGGTGGCAAAAGTGTCGAAATAGATACAATTTTAGAGATTGCAAAAAAGCACAATCTTCTTGTTATTGATGATGCCTGTCACGCCTTTGGTGGAGAGTATAAAAGTAAAAAAGTAGGCTCTTTTGCTGATATGAGTATCTTCAGTTTTCATGCGATAAAGCCATTTACTACAGGAGAAGGTGGCTGTGTTGTAACAAACAGTGATGAATATGCAGCAAAACTGCGTCTTTTTCGCTCGCATGGCATAGTTAAAAAACAGTTTTATAATTCAGATATGCTACAGATGGGGCACAACTACCGCTTAAGCGACTTTGCAGCAGCTCTTGGGCGAAGTCAGTTGAAAAAAGTGGATGACTTTATCGCACATAGAGAGAAAATAGCCTTGTATTATGACGAGAGATTTCACAATCATAAACTGTTTGCTCCTGTAAAGATAGAAGCACCCATCAAAAGTTCACGCCATCTCTATCCTCTGGTGCTTTCTCCTTCTTTGCATTGTCAAAAAGAGGACATTTTCAAAGCCTTACATGTAAAGGGAATTGGAGTGCAAGTGCACTATAAACCACTCTATAAAAATAGTTTCTATGAGAAGCTTTATGGTAGGCAATCCTTACATGTAAGCGAAGATTTTTACAAGAGCGAACTCTCTCTGCCTTGCCATCAAGGGATGAGCCTCAAAGATGCACAGTACATTGCTGATACTTTCTTAGAGCTTCTTGAACACTATAGCCATAGAGGATGTAGCTTTTGATAGTAGCAATTATTCCAGCACGAGGTGGCAGTAAACGAATACCTAAAAAGAATATAAAAGAGTTTTGTGGACAGCCACTCATAGCCTACTCTATAAAGACTGCACTTGAATCTAAACTTTTTGACCAAATCATAGTCTCAACTGACTCTAAAGAGATAGCAAATGTTGCAAAAAGTTATGGGGCAGAAGTTCTTATGCGTCCACCTGAACTCTCAGATGACTTTACAGGCACCTGGGATGTCATAGATCATGTGGTAGAGGAGCTCAGAAAGGATGGTTTTATCTGTGAGTATGTTTGCACCATTTACGCAACTGCTCCATTTTTGCAAGTCGATTTTCTAAAAGAGGGCTATGAAAAACTTAAAAACTCTAATGCAAAAAGAGCTTTTAGTGTCACAACTATGCCTTTTCCGATTCAAAGAACTTTCAAGATTAAAAATGAAAGATGCCAAATGTTTTGGCCTCAAAACTACGACAAAAGAAGCCAAGATTTAGAAGAAGCATACCAAGATGCAGGGCAGTTTTACTGGGAAAAAAGAAGTCTCAAAAGTAACGAACTATTTTTTGGAAAAGACTCAATCCCTGTAATTTTACCTCGTCATTTAGTTCAAGATATAGACACTATGGAGGATTTTGTTAGGGCTGAACTTATGTATGAAACACTACATAAAGATAGATTTGATGTTTGGAATAACATAAAAAAAAGGCTACACAAAAGAGAACATAAATACTATATAAAACAAGGTGAAATATATTTTATATCTATTGGTAAAAATATTGGATATGAAACTTATGGAAAAGGAGAATCTTTTTTAAGACCTGTTTTAGTATTTAAAAAATTAAATAGCGATACTTTTATTGGAATTCCTTTAACATCAAAAGAGAAAGAAGGTAGCTATTTTTTTAGTTTTTCGTATAAACAAAATAAGATGAGCACTGCACTACTTGCACAGATAAGAATGTTTGATACTAATAGGATAGAGTATAGAAGCGGGAAAATAGATACAGAAACATTCACAAAATTAAAAAGACAAATAAGTAATCTTTTTGGAATTACCCCTCAAAAAGAGGGGGAGCTTCACTCCAGTATAAGGAGCAGCGAAATAATGTTGTCATTATACCAAGAAAATCCAAAAAAATCAACTGTACTTATAAGATGCGACAGCGGAAGCCAAGTTGGGCTAGGACATGTCATGAGAGATATAGTCTATGTAAAGCAATATCATCAAAGCAGTGAGGTGCATTTTGCATGTAGAGATTTAAAAGGGAATATAAATCACAAAATTCCTTATTCTGTGCATACGCTCAAATCAAACAAACCAGAAGAGTTGCAAAACCTCATAAACTCTTTACATGTAGATACTTTAGTCATAGACAACTATGAAATAAACTACGAATTTGAAACAGAATTAAAGACTAAAAATCCAAAATTAAAAATTATAATCTTTGATGATGAATACAAAGAGCATTTTTGCGATGAAATCATAAACCACAATCTAAGTGCAGATAGACAAAAATATAAAAATCCTAGTCTCGTAAATATCATTCCACCACTCATAAGAGAAGAGTTTAAAAAAGAGAAGCAGATAAAAAGAGAGAAGATTTATGACTATCTAGTAGCAATGGGAGGAGCAGATACTACAAGCATAAATATACCCATACTAAAAACTCTACCACAAAATTCAAAAATAGCACTCTTGACAACAAGTGCAAATGCAAACTTAAAAGAGCTAAAAGAGTTCGTGCAAAACAAAAAGAACATCTCTTTACATGTAAACTCAAACGAGGTAGCAAAACTCATAAATCAAAGTAAATTTGCTATCATAACCCCAAGTGTTATAGTGCATGAAGTTCTTTTTATGGGAGTTGATTTTATGGCTGTTAAGAGAGCTGAAAATCAGAGAGATATGTATGAATATTTACAAAAAAATAATTACTTATGCTTAGAAAAATATGAAGAAAAAAAATGTAAAAAAATACTTGAACTTTTTCATATTGAATTTCTTAATTTTACTACTCTATCTTTAAACGAGAAGAAGATAGTTCTTTCATGGAGAAATCATTCAAAAATTCAAAATTGGATGTTTCAACAAGATGATATTGAATTGTCTGTACATCTACAATACATTGACTCACTAAAAACATCTAAAGAAAAACTATACTTTATGATAAAAAAAGAAAATATTTATATTGGAGTTATAGATTTTACAGCTATCAATTTTAAAACGCAAAGTGCAAAAATAGGCATCTATGCAAATCCAAAATTAACAAGAATTGGCAATATTTTGATGGATTCTATTCTCTATTACGGATTTTATATTTTAAAGCTAAAAAAGCTATCCTCAGAAGTCTTTCAAGATAATATTACCGCTATAAAACTCTATAGACGCTATAACTTTAAAGAAACAAGTAAATACTTTAGTAATCAAAAAAACATTCTAGCTATGGAGTTAAATTATGAAAATAGCCAATTTTAATCTACAAACTGATGGAATTTTTATTGTTGCCGAACTCTCTGCCAATCATAATGGCTCTCTTAAAAATGCTAAAAAAACCATAAAGGAAGCGGCAAAAACAGGTGCTAATGCTATAAAACTTCAAACATATACGGCAGACACATTAACACTTGACTGCGACAATAAATATTTTCGTATAGATAATGGCTCTTTGTGGGATGGAAATACTTTTTATAAACTCTATCAAAAAGCCTATACTCCTTGGGAGTGGCATGAAGAGCTTTTTCATGTAGCAAAAGAGGAGGGGCTTATCTGCTTCTCGTCTCCCTTTGACAAAAGTGCCGTTGATCTGCTTGAGAGTTTGAATACTCCAGCTTATAAAATCGCCTCATTTGAAATTCAAGATATTGGACTAATTCAATATGCCGCAAGTAAGATGAAGCCTATGATACTCTCAACTGGTATCGCAGAGCTTGAAGATATTGAGCTTGCTATTAAAAGTATCAAAGAGATGGGTAATGAGGAGATTATATTGCTTAAATGTACCTCAGCATACCCAACTTCACTAGATGAGGTAAACCTAAAAACTATCCCTGATATGCAGTCTCGTTTTAAACTCCCCATAGGACTTTCAGATCACACCCTTGGGATTAGTGTTCCTGTAGCTTCTGCTGCACTTGGTGCCTGTATGATTGAGAAGCATTTTATTGCCGATAGAGCCATTGGTGGGGCGGATGCCTCGTTCTCTTTGGAACCACAAGCGTTTAAACAGATGGTAGATGCAGTACGAGATGTAGAAAAAGCGATGGGAAAAGTAGAGTATAATTTAAGCGATAAGATAAAGAAAAATCGTATTTTTGCACGAAGCCTTTTTATTAGTGAAGATGTTGAAGAGGGAGAGCTCATTACAGAGAAAAATGTCCGCTCAATCCGTCCAGCCCATGGCTTGCACCCAAAATATCTGAATGATATTTTGGGAAAAACCTTTACATGTAAAGCTGAAAAAGGGACACCTTTGGATTGGTCATATATAAAATGACTTTTGTGGTAGTAGGCAATGATGCTGGTGGTTCAGAAATTCTTTGTGCTTTTGTAAAAGAAAATTTCACTCAGGCATCGTGGCATATTTTTGCACAAGATTCATCACCAATGCAGATAATAGCACAGAGAGAATCTTTACATGTAAATCCAATCAAAAATATAAAAAATCAATTAGAAAATCTCCCTTTCGATGCCCTTCTTTTTGCAACTGGTTGGCAGGAAGAACCCGAGCGTGAGTTTGTAGAATTTGCGAAAAATCACAATATCGCAAGTTTCGCTTTTTTAGATCACTGGAGCAATTATCGTGAGCGTTTTGGTTTTCCAGAGAAAAATTGGAAAAAAAATCTTCCTGATTTTACAGTAACTCATGATAAAAAGTCTCTACAACTTGCTAAAGAGTTAGCACTCCCAAGCCCAATAGCTGTAGAAAATTTTTATCTTAAAAAGATTGTACAAGATACAAAAGTGCAAAAGAAGCTCTCCACGCTTCTTTTTCTGGGAGAACCCACGGACAAGGTGGCAAAAGCACACTATAATGATGAGAATTATTGGGGATTTACTCAATACACCGCCTTAGAAATGATATGTGATAATTTTGAAAAGTTTGAATGTGCTTCACTCTCTATTCGATTGCATCCATCCGAAAAATCTTCCGCCTATAAAAAAATTCTTAAAAAATATCCTCATATTAAAAGTTGTATTAATGAAGCTTCTGTGTTCGAGCTTAGTGCCCAAATCATGCAAGCAAAAATGATTATCGGTTTTGATACGATGGCACTATATATTGCTGCACATTTAAACAAAGCCTTAGTCTCTTTTTTGCCCTCACAAAAGCGTGAATTTCTTTTACCTCTTCCCAAGTCACACCAAATATCCAAGCTTTCGCAGCTTAAAAAATTTCATCTTCAACCTTTGCACCTAAAAGAAGAAAACTTCGGCATAGATTTTGCTTCGTTTAAGCAATTAATTAAAGAGTTCAAATGAAAAAAGCTGCGATTGTGGGATGTGGAAATATTGCTGGGTTTTTAGATACTCCTGAGAGTAAAACTATCGTAACCCATGCTCACGCCTATAGTATCAACAAAGATACTCATCTAATCGCTTGTTGCGACCCTGATGGTGCACAAAGAGCAAAATTTTGCTCACGCTGGGATGATGAAATCCATGCTTATGAAAGCTTACATGTAATGCTTGAAAAAGAGAGTATTGACATTTTATCCATCTGTTCACCGACTGAGTTTCATGCCCATGATTTAAAACTAGCGCTACGAGACTCAAATACCACTACTATTATCTGTGAAAAACCTTTTGTGCAGACGCAAAATGAGCTTGATGAACTGCTTCCTCTTTTGCAACAGACTCAAAAAAAAATCCTTATCAACTATATGCGCCGTTACGATCCCTCCATACAAGAGTTGGCAAGATTATTAAAAAGTAAAAACTTAGGAGAAATAGAGCACTTTAGCGGGACATTTACTAAAGGACTCTATCATAATGGCTCACATATGTTAGAGCTTATCGAGCATCTTTGTGGAGAGATTACTCTTATTAAAATGCTTACATGTAAAGATAACCTGCAAGGTTCTTTCTATCTTGAAACGACTCAAACGCGAGGCACTCTCAATAATGAAAGCGGTGATAACTATGCGCTCTTTGAGTTTGATATCATCCTCTCTAAAGGACGAGTTCGTATTAAAAATGCAGGACATATTATAGAGATAGAAACGCTAAAGCCCTCACAAGAGTATGCAGGTTATTATAATCTTTCACTTGAAAAAACACTCAAAGACAGTATGCAAAGAAATATCTACAATACCTTACATGTAAGCCTAAATGATGATACCCGAGATATCTTTTTATCACATCTTAGGCTCTCGCAAAAACTTTTGGACATACAAGACAGACTTTACAAAAATAGAAAACTGACATGGGAGCCACAATGAATATTTTAGCCATTAATGGAGGTGAAAAAGTACGCACAAAACCTTTTCCAGCCTATAATACTATAGGTAAGGAGGAAGAGGAAGCCACTTTGCGAGTGCTACGCTCAGGAAAACTCTCTACTTATCTTGGAACTTGGCATGATGATTTTTATGGTGGGACTGAAGTGCAAGCCTTAGAGCGAGAGTGGGAATTATTTTTTGGTGTCAAGCATGCTATTAGTGTCAATTCTGCCACCTCTGGGCTCTACGCAGCTGTTGGAGCACTTGGGATACAAGCTGGAGATGAAATTATTGTTAGTCCTTACACGATGAGTGCTTCTGCTACAGCTGCGCTTATTTATGGCGCTATTGCTATTTTTGCAGACATAGAAGAGGATTACTATTGTCTTGATATTGAAGATATTGAGAGAAAAATTACCTCTAAGACTAAGGCCATTATTATTGTTGATATTTTTGGTGGTGTTCATGACAATAAGAGGCTTCTGGCTTTGGCTGAAAAATATAATCTTAAAATCATAGAAGACAGCGCTCAAGCACCTGGGGTAAAATATGAAGATAAATATATCGGAACACTCTGTGACATTGGTATCTATTCGCTTAACTATCACAAACACATTCACTCTGGTGAGGGTGGAATTATCGTCACAAATGATGATGAGCTCGCTCATAAATTGCGACTTATTCGCAACCATGGAGAAGCTGTTTTAGGCGCCAAAGGCTTTACATGTAAAGAAGAGTTAAACAATATGGTCGGTTTTAACTATCGCATGACAGAGATAGAGGCAGCTATCGCACGAGAACAGTTAAAGAAACTGCCTGCTCTTATCAAGCAACGCTTAAAAAATGTTGCATATCTCAATGAAAAACTTTCACAAATCCCCTGTTTAAAAATACCAAAAATTCGAGAAAATTCTCAACATGCCTTTTATGTGCACCCCTTACAGTTTGATGAAAATATTGCAAAGGTTCATAGAGATACTTTTATTGACGCAGTTAAAAAAGAGTTGCCTCGCACCCTATTGCGTGAAGAGAGTGAGGTTTTGCTCTCTTATGGCTATGCAAAACCTCTGTATATGCTTCCTATGTATCAAGAGCGTATAGCTTTTGGAGAATATCCTTTTAATCTAAGTGATGTTGATTATAAAAATGTGAAGTGTCCTGTAGTAGAAGATATGCACTACAATAGACTTGTAACTCATGAGTTTATGCGACCAGGGATGCTGGAGTCTGATATGGATGATGTCGTAAAAGCTTTTAAAAAAGTGTGGGAACATAGAGATGAACTTGAACACTAAAAATATTTTTCTTCGTCCCTTGACTCTTGAAGATGCTGAGGGGAACTATCCGCATTGGCTTAATGATAAAGAAGTTACAAAATACAATTCTCATGGCGATATTTACTATACTAAAGAGATGGCTATTGAGTATATCAAAAGTGTTACATGTAAGGATTTTATCAAGGTTTTCGCTATTGTTTTAAAAGAAAATAATCAACATATTGGCAATATTTCACTTCAAAATATTGATATCAAAAATAAGAACGCGGAATTTGCCATCTTAATAGGAGAAGCTCAAACTTATTCCAAAGGTATCGGATTTGAAGCATCTTCTTTAATTTTAAAATATGGTTTTAATGATTTAAACCTTCATCGTATCTACTGTGGAACAAGTAGCGAAAATATTCCAATGCAAAAACTAGCTCTAAAATTAAGCATGGCTCAAGAAGGGATAAAACGAGAAGCTCTATTGAAAAATTCTCAATTTGTCGATATTATTGAATATGCTTTGTTGAAAGATGAGGCTACTAATCTGCTTCAGTCTCATCAATAATGTGAATAACATTTTCAATAACACCGCTTAAGCTAAAAAGCCAAAATCTGTGTGCCAATATCCATTGTAGGGCTTTAATCTGATTATCTTTCGCATTATCTACATATATTACTTTAATATCAGCTATCTCTAGCTCCATAGAGTACATAAGCGGTTGGATTATGCTTGTTAGAAATTTGGTGTATATTTCACTAGCATCTATCTTTTTGCGTATTTTAGAGATCTCTTCTAGTAGATATATCGTTTTTTCCATACTTAGTACCTCTACTGCCTCCTCTACACTCTTGTTTTCTAGCTGTTCGCACTCTTTGGCAACAAGTAAAAAACTATCATTTATCTGTTTTTGCAAGGCTAAAGATTGCTCTTTGATTGAGTGTAGTTTTTTCTTGGTATCTAGTTTTAATTTTTCTATCTCTTTTAAATCAACTTTATCTACATGTAGGGCTATCTTTTTTTCTTTAGCAAGTTTTTCAAGAATCTCTTTGAATGTCACCTCTTTTGAGCCTATAATCCTTGAGCCACCCTCGGTAGCATTATAAGTTGTCATAAAAGAGTTTGTCTCTTCAATATGATGCTCTATAAAATTTCTAAACATATTCCAGTATATATTTGAATAAACTACCCCACTGCCTCCATACGCTTCAACTTCTATATAATTTTTATTTTTGACTGCGTCATCTAGCAAAGCATTGCTTTCAATTATATGATCATCTGCGTGCGTTTTAAAATCCTCTCCAAATGCCAAGTCTTGACCTATTAAAATGGTATTTTTAAATCCAAAAGCAGATGAAAACTCATGTGCCATATTGGCAGAACTCATCCCTTTACAGAGGTAGCCATAGTCATGTAAATCAAGATAGGTATTGTAAGCAAAAGGTCGCATAACTACAAATATTGAATCTGATTTTAGTGACTCAAAGAGCACTTTATGCTGCAAGGAGGCAGAGACTATAATGACATCTTTTTGATCTTTTTCATCTATCTCTTGAAAAAATTGTGCTGTTGGCTCGTCTCTTTCCATGGTAAAAACAAAATCTGGCTTAATCCCATGTTTTATCAAAATAGGAAAAGAGGCATCCACAGAGAGTATTGCTACCTTGTCTTGATACTTTTTTAATAAAGGCAGTTGTTTATCAAGACTAGGTCCAGTTGAAATGATAACAGCAGTTTTTATAAACTCTTTTTTTAAGAGGGATTGGTATTTTCCATTTTCTAGCATAAGATTAAGATTTTGAATATGTTGTCTAAAGCCCCTAAAAGTATCATTTATATCATTTCCATTGGCTTGTGCTACATAATTAATAGCCTTGAGAAATAGTGTTAGTAAGGTTTTGTACTTTTCAATATAAAACTGTTCGTAATAGCTTCCATTTATAATTAATTTGAAATTTCTTATGTAATATTTTGCATTGGAGATATGTATCATGTTAATCAACAAAGAGTAGTCTATCTCCTCATAATCTAAAACAACAAGTCGATTGTTTTGCAAATCCTTGGAAAAATCGATAAGATTAAAAGCAATATATATTAATTCTACATCTGCTTCAATAACAAAGAGCTGATGAAGCTTCTCGTTTTCTAGTAATTTTTCAATATTTTTACCATCAGCAATCCCAAAAAAATATAAAAAAAGATACTCTCTGTACTTTTCGTACTCTTTTGCATTTTTTTCTATAGCTTTTTGGGCATCATCATAAAAGAGAAAATTATTCTCTCTATCTAAAATATTTGCATACGCATCGCCTTTAGCTAAAAAAACATCAAATCTATCGTTGCTTTCAATTTTTCGTAATTTTTTACATAAATCAGGACGATTTTTCTCTAAAGATTTTAAATTTTTTTCATAAGTATCCATAAGTTCTCTCTTGCGTGTTGAGTGTGTATCATAGCATAAAGTGTTGCACATTAAAAAAGGAGGGGAGCTTGATGAAACTGCCCAAGGGCAGTTTCAGAAGTATAACTGTAAATTAGATTACTGAAGCAATCTAAGCACATTTTGTTGTACAGCATTTGCTTGACTCATAGCATAAGAGCCAGATTGAGCAAGAATGTTGTATTTTGAAAATGCTGCAGATTCTGCCGCGAAGTCAACATCACGGATTTGAGATTCTGCTGCTTTAACATTTACTTGAGTTACAGAGATATTGTTTACTGTAACAGTCAATTGATTTTGAACTGCACCAAGGTCAGCACGAGTTGCATCAAGTTTATTGATAGCAGATTCAGTGATATCCATTGCTAACATTGCACCTTTTTGCGTTAACATTAAACCTATTTGGTCGTTTGAATCAATTTTACCATCGTTGTTATCATCAACTTGACCATATTTTACATCACTAAGCACATTGCTTTGTTCAATCTCTTTGAGTGTTGATGCACTTGCATTTGTATTTACTAAACCAGAGTCTTCAAAATGTTTAGAAGAGACATCAATATTACCACCACTTAGGTTTGTAAATTGTAACTCTCCAGCATGAACACCATCATTGATGCCAGCTACTGCAGAGAGACCATCAGTTACCATTGCTCTTCCATCAGATGTGAGTGTCATGGTGCCATCAGCCTCTAAGGTTGCGCTTACGCCAGTAAGATTTGTTTTTTGATTAATAGCATTGATTAATGTGTTATCATCATCAGCATTTACAAGTGTAGTACCTTTATCTAATATGCGTTCACCATTGATAAAGATATCTGAAGTAATTGCACCACCTTGAACACGAATATTACTATTTTGTTCAACCACTGCTACTGCTTTAACGCCTGTTTTATCGCTTGTTGCATTGATAAGATCAGCCACACGACCAAGACCACTTTGATCCACACCAGCTGCTTGAGTTGCTGTAGAACCATCAGATTTTGTCACAGTCACCTCTGCAGTAAGTTGCACACCTTGAAGCTGTGTTCCATCAATAGTATATTGAACATAATCATTGCTTGTAAAGTCAGTACCAAGGCTTGATCTGTCATTTGCTCCAATGCTTCCTAATGAAAGCGTTCCTGCTGTAGCAATAACATCAGTACTTGAGAGAGTAATAGTACCTGAAGTTGCACCAGTAGAGCTTCCTGTCACGGTAGTCACTGTGAATGTTTTTGTCTCGCCCAAGCTTGTTGTTACATCAAATTTGTCACCTACTGAAAAACCTGTTGTATCGCTACTATTAACAGTTATCACTCCTGCAGCAGTAGCGATTGTAGCTGCGCTTAAACTATTTAAATCTTCAGCTACTGTTTGTACTAAAGAAAGTTGTAATGTTGCACCAACAGACAGAGTTTTTTCTAGTCCTCTATCTAAAGTAATTGTAGCAAGAGACATAGCGCCTGTTGAAAGTGAACCATCAATATTTGTAATTGTATAATCACCAACACCATCAATGCGAATAGTATCACCTTGTGCTAAACCTTGCGCAGCCATTCCTGAAGGAATACCTGTGATTATTTTTGAATCTTTTGTTAATGATGTTGTTAAAGTACCATTAACTGTATTTCCAACCGCTGCAATATCAGCTTTAGCAGTAATATTACCAATCGCTAAAGACTGAGTATTATCAATAGATGTGCCAATAGTTTGATTTGAGTAAGCACCTACTTGAAACTCTT
>CAMZLS010000084.1 GCA_947311765.1 uncultured Helicobacteraceae bacterium | reverse complement strand
GTTTTAAAGTTAGCTTAATTGTATATGATATATGGGGTCATATATGGGGTCAGGTATTAATAATTAACTTTATGCTGTAGAATTAGTTATGCATTCCCACGTGGAGTGATGGGAACGAGGAAAGTTTAAGCTTGACAAAATAGATTTAATACTGTATCATTATGTATATACGAATAAGGATCTGTTTATGACGGTAGCATTGAAAAAGTGGGGAAACTCTATTGCCTTACGTATTCCTAAGGATATAGCCAATACGCTTCAAGTGGACGATAACTCTTTTGTGGAGTTAGATGTGCTTGATGGTATTTTGACGCTAAGACCAAAAAAAGAGGATACATTAGAGATATTAATCTCGCAAATCAACAGTAAAAATCTTCACAAAGAGATAGATTTTGGTGAGAGTGTTGGCAATGAGAGTTGGTGATTATGTACCAGATAGAGGTGATATAGTATGGCTTAACTTCACACCACATGCAGGGCATGAGCAAAGAGGAAAAAGACCTGCACTTATTCTCTCTCGTAAAATCTATAATGAAAAAACTTCTTTGTGTGTCTGCCTTCCTATTACTTCTAAAGTAAAAGGCTATCCTTTTGAAGTACAACTTCCTAAGAGCTCAGAGATTCAAGGTGTTATTTTGTCAGATCAGATAAAAAATTTAGATTTTTTGGTGCGTGATATATCTTTTATTTGCAAGGTTACTAAAAATGTACTAGCAGATGTTCAGAAAAATGTTTTAGCTCTTGTAGGTTAAGGGTCGGACAAAAGGGAAAAAGGGTCGGGTTATAACTATAACTTCTTATGCATTCCCACGCGGAGCGATGGGAACGAGGGGTAATCTAGCGAACTTCGATTTTACGACCATTTAAGGGCTGTGTCGGACGATAGTTATCATCATAATATTTTCTAAAAGCCTCAATCTGATCAGTAGAAGCAGACTGTGCCTCTTTCATCATATACCACTCTACATCTTCTGAACATGGTGGTGTAGTGAGTGAGCCTTTCCAGTGGTAATATCTTTTGGTGTTATCTGGTAAAAGATCATTCGGATTAACGCGGATATCTCTGCCTACGCCTCCAAGGATATTATCTAAAAGAGGGTTGTTTTCACCCTCAAGATAGAGTACGCTCACTACTGCTAATTTACCATCAGCATTTTGATGAACCATGTGCATCTCTAAATCGTAATGGACACCATTGACTGTATTTTCATTGAGTCCATGAAAATGAAATTGAAGCAGTTTATACTCAACACCATTGAGTATAATTTTTCCTCCACCCTCTGGAGTCACTTTGATACTGTGACCGTTATCAATAACTTTTGCTATTGTGTTGCGGTCTTCATCAAGAATTAAACGGTTTGCACTGTTTAGATTAACTGTATCAACTGTTTTTACATTGATAGGGCTTTGAGATTTTCCAATCTTACATGTAGATGAGAACTCTCCCCAATGTGCTGGGCCATGTTTATCGTAATCCCAATGTGCTTTCGAGTTGGCAAACATCATTGTTGCAGATGCTAAGAGTGCTAAAGTTATTTTAATCATAAGAAACATTTATAATAAAAAATAGGTTTTTATTGTGTCAGAAACTTTATAAAATTGTGATAAAAATGAGATATTTTAGAAGATTTGATGTCCAAAAAGGACACCAAAAGAGACGATTAACGTTTAGAGAATTGAGGAGAGCGACGCGCTTTGCGTTTACCTGGTTTCTTACGTTCAACAACACGTGAATCACGAGTCATCATACCTTCAGGTTTTAAGATTGCACGAAATGATTCGTCAAATTTTACCAAAGCACGAGAGATGCCGTGACGAAGTGCGTCAGCTTGACCACCAAAACCACCACCTAAAGTAGTCGCTTTAATATCAACTGAAGTCTCTTGTTTTGTTAATACAAGTGGTTGCTTTACACGAAGTTTTTTCGCTTCAAGTCCACCTAACCATGCGTCAAGTGAAAGACCATTGATAGTGATTTTTCCGCTACCTGGAGTTAACCATACTTTTGCTATTGACGCTTTACGGCGTCCTGTTGCGTAAGTTTTTGCCATTATCTAATCCTTACTTGCTAAGTTGTGCAGTGTGAGGATGCTCAGCACCTGCATAAACTTTTAATTTTTTAAGCTGCTTCGCGCCTAGTTTTGTTTTAGGAAGCATACCACGAGTTGCTAATTTAAAAAGCTTCTCTGGGTTGTTTGCTAAAAGATCCATCATTTTAACACTTTTTGTACTACCGAAGTAACCTGAGTGTGAAAAATACTCTTTATCGTTAATCTTACCTTGACCTTTGAAAACTGCTTTTGATGCGTTAATAATTACAACGCTATCACCACAATCCATGTTTGGTGTAAAATAAGGTTTGTTCTTTCCACGAAGATGAGTTGCTACCTCTGTAATCATACGACCAAAAGTTTTACCTTCTGCATCAATAAGAATCCAGTTGTCCTCAATCATTTCCGGACTTGCAATTTTAGTAAATTTCATTGCTATTCCTTTCAATCTCTTAAATTAAGTGTGGGAGTATAGTGGGATAAAACTTTCACGAAGCTTAAATTAAGGTTCTTATAAGAAAATAGCTACTGCCTAAACCTTCTAAGGATACTTCTAAACTGTATTCGCTCCTGTACTTTGTTAATCCAAACCCACAGAACAACTGATTAATCTACAATATACAAATACCGCTTAATCTTCTTCGTTGGTGTTTTCACAAAAGGTTCGGTCTGTTCTATGTATTTTGAGACCTTGGAAAAAGTGGAAAGCTGTTTGTTTACATCGGCTCGCACCTGCTCTAGGAGATCTTCTACGCTATGGTGAAGCTGTGCTTCATCGTTGTGCTGGGCATCAAAATTTTTATCGATAAGCTCATAATCAAGGTGGATTCTTGCAACTAGTTTTGAATCCATATCAAAAACTAATGAGTCTAGGACATAGGGGTTTAGATTGATTATCGCTTCTATCTGTTCAGGATAGATATTTTCTCCGTTTGCTCCGATGATGACATTTTTACTGCGTCCGCTGATAAAAAGATTGCCATCCTTGTCGAGGTAGCCTAAGTCTCCTGTATAAAACCAGCCATCTTGAATGACCTCAGCGGTTTTTTGTTCATCTTTATAGTAGCCCATCATCACATTTGGACCACGCACTAAGATTTCTCCGTCACTCGTTCCCTCTTTTGGGGTGTCTATTTTTATCTCTACGCCATAAACAGAGGGACCTGTTGCAAAAGGAACATTTAAAAATGGTCTTTTCCCTGCGATAAGCGGGGAGGTCTCTGTTAAACCATAGCCGATTGCAAAGGGAAAGTGTGCTTCTATCAAAAACTCTTCAACATAAGGTGAAAGTTTTGAGCCACCTATGCCAAAGAACTTCAACTCTCCACCAAAATTTTCCATCAGTTTTTGACCCGCTTTTTTATTAAGAATTTTTCTGAAAAAAGCAATTTTGTAGAGTCTTGAGAGCAGAAAAGAGTTATTGAATTTTGCCAAGATTTTTGAGCGGTAGATTTTTTCAATGATAAGAGGTACACTCATCATGTAAGTCGGTCTTACAGAGGCAAAAGCTTTCATCAAGACGCTAGGGGTAGGAGGTTTCTGGATATAATAGACCGAACTTCCATGAAGCATAGGAATTAAAAATCCTATAGTGCATTCAAATGTGTGCGCAAGTGGTAAGATGGAGAGAAATCTATCTTGAGGCGTAATATTAACCACACTTTTTGCTGCCATTGCGTTAGAGACAAGATTTTTATGTGAGAGCATGACCCCTTTTGAGTGTCCTGTTGTACCAGAGGTATAGATAAGAACTGCTAAATCATCTTCTTTTACACTCTCATTTTCTTCGTGTCTTATCTTTGCTGTTAAATCTTGTGCTGATTTTTTAATACCATCAACAAGTTGGCGTATCATTTCTATTTTGCACATTTTATTTTCCAAAGAAAAACTCTCGATATTCATCACGCAAAGAAGATTTTCTAAATCTGCATCAACAATAGTATCCATCTGTTTATCAGATATAAATATTGCAATCGCTTCAGAGTGGTTCAAGATATGAAGCACCTCATTGGCATGAAAATCTGTTAAAATGGGAACGGCTATCGCACCAAAATAAGTGATCGCAAAGTAAGCAATGCCCCATTGTGGCATATTTTCACTCAAGATAGCGACCTTATCGCCTCGTTGGATACCGCTCTCTTTGAGCATTTTTATGGCTTCTTGAACCTTTTTATACATCTGAGAGTAGGTCATAGGATTTTGATCTACAATACTTACGCAGTCTAATTCTGCAAAATTTTTATGAGCATACTCTAAGAGCGTAGGAAGTGTAAGCGTAGGGAGTTTAAAAAAATTATTTACATCAGTCATGGGTGTCTCTTTTTTGAAAAATTATATCAGATACGACTGAAATAATCCTCATAAGTGAAGACTTTGTGAAGCTTTATCTCTGAGTGTAACTCTTTTGTCGCGATACTTGCAGGATTAATACCATTAAAAGAGGTACTTTTTACCATAGAGTAAGCCATCTGATTTTCAAAGATAATTCTATCACCCACTTTAAGAGCTGTATTAAATCTATAATCTCCAAAAATATCTCCCGCCGCGCAACTACAACCTGCTAGCTGATAATGATACTTTCCATCACGAGAGCTTCCTCTAACATGTGGAGGATTTTTTGTGAGCATGACATCTGTCATATGCACCTCTACGGAGATATCTAAGATAGCGATATCAATCTCATTATGAACGATATCTAGCACGCTTGCCACCAAAACCCCTGCGTTATGGACAATAGCTTCTGAAGGCTCCATAAAGAGCTTTAAATGAGGATATCTTGTGTGAAAATTATTTAAAAGATGGATAAGACGCTCTCTATCATACTCCTTACATGTAAGGGCATGTCCACCTCCAAAATTTATCCATTTGAGCTGTTTTAGCTGTTTTGAAAACTGTTTTTCAAGTTCTTGCAACATCACTGCAAAGGCATCAGATTTTTGGGAGCATAAAGCGTGTACATGTAAGCCCTCTATACCTTCTGGTAAGACTTCTAAAACATCTGCTAACACACCTAAACGGCTCTGTTTTCGATTAGGATTACAGTGTGGGGGAATATCAAAATCTAGTGCCAAATTCACACGCAATCCGCAGGATGTTTTGTCCTTTACTTTGGGGTAGAACTTTTTGTATTGTGAGAGTGAGTTAAAGATAAGTGTATCGCTTATCTTGGCAATCTCATCTATCTCCTCCTCTTTGTATGCCACACAAAAGGTGTGAACCTCTTTTGCAAATTTTTCATACGCCAAACGAGCTTCATTCAGCGAACTTGCTGAGGCACCATGGAGATATTTTCTCATAAGAGCAAAGCTTACATGTAAGGAGAAGCCCTTGAGTGCTAAGAGAATCTTTATACCGCTTTGAGCTTGAATATCTGCAACTATTCTTAGGTTCTTTTCAAGCTTTGACATTTCACAGACAAATATGGGAGTTTGTAATTGCTCAAAATCACTCATACCAATAATCCCACCCATCATTATAATATTGCATCAATGGATGATAAAGCAGAGTATTTATCTTCACATCAACCCTGCTCATATCTGGTGGAAAAATCTGCATAGCTTGCAATTGTATAGGGGTAAGGTAGCGTAAATCTTTTGCTAACTTATCTGTTTGAAAATGGATGGCGTGATTCATTGCAAGCGTAAAACCCCACTCTCCAAAGCTTGGTACATAGACATGATACGCTAAGGTGTTTTTAGCGGTGCTTTGTATCGTTTTTACGATAGAGTAGAAGGCTTTTCTTGCGTACATTGGGGAGGTTGATTGGGCTACCATTGCCCCGCCGAACGAGAGATGCTGGTGCACGAGGGTGTAGAATTTTTTCGAGTAGAGACGGCTCAATGAGATGTTATTTGGATCTGGTAAATCTATAATAATCACATCATAGAGTATTTGTGAATTTTCTAAAAACTTCCACGCATCTTGATTGATAACTTGTGCGCGCGGATCGCTAAAGGAGCTATTGTTGAGTCTTTTTAAGAGAGGACTTTTTTTGAAAAGCTCTGTTATCTTACTATCTAAATCGACCAAGGTGACTGCTTGAACATCACTATATTTCAACACTTCACGCAGAGCCATACCATCACCACCGCCAATGATTAAAACCTTCTCATGTTTGGCTGTAGCAATCATTGCTGGGTGCACTAAAGCTTCATGATAGCGGTACTCATCGAGTGTGTCAAACTGTAAAGCCCCGTTGATATAGAGACGAAAGCGCTCCCCATTTCTGGTAACAACCATGCTTTGATAGGGCGTTGCTTCAGAGTGGATGATATCATCTTTATAGAGACGATGTTCAATAAAAGCACTGTATGCGCCTATCTTGTAAAAACCTGCTCCTAAAATCAAGAGTACCCCTACAATATAAAATAAGGTACGCCTAGGCAGTTCAGAGCGAAAAAGATACCAACTCATTAGAGCGACAAAAGCGTTGAGCGTTCCAAAAAAAAGTCCTGTTTGCAAAAGTCCAAGTTGGGGCAAAAATACCATTGGAAAGAGCAAAGAGGCGATAAGCGCTCCTATATAATCCATAGTAAAGACATTAGAAACATTTGTTTTAAGTGAAAAGTAATCTTTGAGTATTCTAATGATAAGTGGGATTTCTACCCCTAGCATTGCGCCGATTGAGATGGTGCTGAGGTACAAAAACGGCTCATAATTGTCTATCACCGCAAAGGCATAAAAGAGCATAACAGCGCTATAACCACCTATAACGGCGATAGATAGCTGGAGATAAATAAAGACCTTGATAAGCTCTTTTTCTACAAAACGAGAAAGCCATGAACCTATCCCCATAGCACTCATAAACAAGCCAATCACCAAAGAGAAGTGAAAGATAGAATCACCAAGAAAGTAACTCGATACCGTGCCCTCTAAAAGCTCATAAATAAGCCCACTAATAGCGATTAAAAAAGTGCTAAAGAGGAGGGCAATCTCTTTTGTTTTATGAGGCTTCAAGGCTTTAATGAATCGCAGCTGAAACGATAATGCCCATCGCTATGATAATGCTACCAACTACAATACTTACTGCAACATTACCCTCTTGAACGACCTTTTTACTCACTGAAAACTGTGTCACTTTCTCTATAAGATAGAGTGCTGCCATAAAGAGCAGTAGCCCTAAAAAACTATATACTATCGTAGATACCAAATATCGTAATCCTAACTCTTCCATCATCTCTCCTAAAATTTATTTTCCATGTCTGTAACCAGATGTACCACCACTTCCTGAACGAATACTCTCACTAAAATTTGTATCTTGCAGACCAATATCGTTAAAAGTATAGTATCCGCTCAAGAGAGTTAGTCCGCTAAATAGTACTATAAAAAACTTAATCATCATCATCGTCCTGCAAGTGTTTCCAGAGCTTTGCCCGATACGAGGCGTAGCGTATCACATAGAGTGCAGAAGCAGCAAAAAAGAATATAAATAACCATACAAAATAGTAAGGACGGATCACGCCCTCTTTTATAATCACCTGTGTGGCAACGCCACGCCTGTTTTCAGGGGCATTAAACAGTAAGAGATAATTCCCTACTTTAGAAACCTTAAAAAATGCACTCGCTTGAGTAGAGCCCTCGCTCCAGCTCTCTCCACCTTCATAACCGTGATAATAAGATATCTCTTTACCCAAAGAATAAACTTCTTCATTGTGTTCATCTATCACGCTGATATCATAATAGACCCAGCTATTATTTACATTGGAGTGTATCTCAAGCTCTACAAGATGCTTAGGGTTGTCAATATGAAAGTTGATTTGGCGTGATCTACTGCTAAAAAAATCTTCTCGCACTGTTGTGCCGCTTTTGAAGATAAGTATAAAAAGTATTATAACTGCACTTATAGCCATAAAAACAGCACTAACGCTCGAAAATGCCTTTAAAAGCGGTGCTGAAAAAGGTTTCAAGGGATGAAAACCCTCTGAAACCTCTCTTGAAACTCCAAAACTTTCGTAAACATCTTTTGCTTTGAGATATTCGCTGATGCTATATTCGCTCTCATTTTTTGTACGCTCTAAGCTAAGCCCAAAAGGCGGTCTAATGGCTTCAAAAATATAGACTCTATCATTTTTACGCGCTACCCATGTCAGCTCACCTTGAACAAAGGTAACATAAGCAAAATAGGACTCATAAAATTTATAAGTTTTCCCCTCAAAAACTAACTTCTCTTTTGGAGAGAGTCTTGGCATATTTTGAGATGGAATGCTCCTTGTTCTTCGAGAAAATATCAATACACCCTCTTCGTAACTGAGCCACGCATAGCCATGTGTTGGCGAAAAGAGCATAAAGTCTATCCATGTATCCTCACCTGTAGTTCTTCCAACACTACAACTGTATGCCACTATGCCGATAATGGTAAATTTTACCCCTTTTATCTCTCCTTGCATGCCTATGCGAAAAGGGCTAGGAGGAATCTTCACTTTTTTAAATTGTGCCAATATTTTAAAATCATCTTCAGCATCAAGCACGCAGCCACAATACTTACATGTAAGGCTTACAACCTGACGACCACCACCTAAGATATCAATGCTACCACCACAATTTGGGCATGTTAGTGCTTGAATACTCATGAGGAGAGTGCCTTGCGAATATCATAAGCATCAAGCCATTTTCCAGAGTAGAGTTTTTTTGTTTTTCCAAAAAACTCTATTGTCATCATCTTGCCATCAGTTTTTGAAAGATGGGCATATTGGTGTTTCTCTCCTATCTCTAAAAACTCAGGAAGCTCCCCCTCGTAGCCAAGACACTCTCCCTCTCCAAGCTCTGTAACATTCCAGCCTTGTATCTCTTGATTGAGCTTTATCTTCTTGAATGAGTAGATTGGCAAATCAAAAGGAATCTCTTTCTCAAGAATATAATCTCCATCATCCACGCTCAACCAGTAGCCATTGCCATTTCTATCACTAAGCCACCACTCATCCCAGATAAATCGCTTGAATTTATAGCGGACATGTCCTCGTGGTGTATAAACCTTATGGGCATAAGAGAAGCTTTCATTGAGGCTAATGAGTGATGGTTCTTGAGAGAGCACCGACTGCTCTCCCGCAAGTCTCGCTCCTGCATCATCTAAGAAAATATGCGAACCACAAGAGGGGCATTGTGCTAGTTTTGTATAAGTAAAATGCAAGGGTAGCGCGCTACCACATTGAGGGCAATTGATTTCACGAGAAAATTTCATCTAAACTGCTTCACTTTCAAAACTTTTCTTTAATTGTAGCAAAATATAAGAGCTTACATGTAAGAATAGCGTTTATGCTTGATATTTTCTTCTCAGTTCTTGGCATTTATGTTTTTATCGCTATTGGCTATCTTGCTAAGCGGACTTTTAAAGAGCAGATAGATGAGCGTACTATCACTCTGCTATCGGTCTATTTTTTACAGATCTTTTTGACGCTTTGGGGGCTTTTGAAGCATCCTATTGATAGCTCTTTGCTTTTGGCTCCTTCGCTCTACTTTCTCATTGTGATTATCACTTTAGTTCTTACTTTTTTTATGGTGAAAAAACTTTTTATTAATCCTAAAGAGCGCTCTATCGCTATGGTAGCAGCGCTGATAGGCAACACAGGTAATCTTGGCATACCTCTAAGTATTGCTATCTTTGGAGAGCAGAGCATCCCTTATACCACCATCATAAACCTTGTTAATGTTTTTATCGTTTATACCCTAGGGGTCTATGCCTATTCACGGGGGAGTTTTAATGTCAAAGAGTCTTTGATGAATATCGTCAAACTTCCTATACTTTGGGCGGCACTGCTAGCTATCATCCTCAATCTTGCAGGCTATCACCCCTCACAAACTATTGAAAAAACGCTGATGATGGGGGCGTATGCCTCTATGACGATTCAGTTGCTTCTTTTTGGTATCTATCTTTATGATGTTAAACTCCAAGAGATGAATAGGGTGCTTCTCGCATGGGTAAGTGGAGTAAAATTTCTACTCCTGCCTCTTATCACTTTTGGAGTGCTTTCGCTCGTAGAGATGGATAGTACGCTTAAGGGTATCTTGTTTTTAGAGTTGATGATGCCCCTTGCGGTGGCAAATGTCAATCTTGCCTCGCTCTATGAGTGTCGTCCTCGTGATGTGACCGCACTCGTTCTTATCACTTCGATACTCTTTTTGGTTTTGATTTTTGGCGGTATCGAGGTGATAAAACTTTTTTAATTAGCGTGAAAAGCTTGGAGTATATGCTGTATTGCTTATCACCTCATTGCCATCTGCTTCTGCATGAACAGTTTCTGAACTATCTTGCCACACATAAACAATTTTTCCAGCTTTTCCTAGCAATGGAGTTTTATGAGACGTAACGATATCTGATGCTTCTATGCCACTGTCATCAAACTCAAAATACTCTTTTGAATTTATATTGATTTGAAGTTTTCCATCTTCATCTCTTGGCAGTAAAAAACTCCGTTAATTATAGGACTGTCATCTATCTGTATGTTTACTGCATTTAGAAAAGAACCCGTAAAGAGAACATCCCCTAAAGTCTTTTCGTGTAATGCTGAATGAATCTCTACTTGCTCAGAATTTCCAATATAAGCTACCCCAAAAAACGAGCCTCTATCTCCTTGAGCTAATCCTTGTGCTACTGCGATCGTAAAAGCATCATCTGATTGTAAAGGAAAATTTTTATAGGTAATATCAGGTGAATTAGCAACTTTAAAGCTAAATCCCTCTTTTGCAAAGCCAACAATCTGCTCTTTTGAAGCAGTTCTAGCCATACGAGTTGTACCATCTAGTGTAATAATATAACTTCCTATATGCATCTTACAACTACTAAAAACATGTTTCACTGGAAGGAGCTCAGAAGTAGGAACATCAGCATCAAACTGATAATACTCCACATCAACAGTCCCTCCATCAGCACACTCAAGTTTTCCACTATTTCCACTGTTGCTTATATCGTCATAAATCTTAGCCAAAAAGGACGGAAAATATGTTGATACGCTCGCCACATCATACGCTTTGAAAGCATTTGCTGTTGTTGCCTCTGCCAAGACAGGATTTGATGAGGAGCTACCACCCCCCACAGCCTAAAAAAGCTATCGCAATAAAAACTGCTAATAAAAACTTTTTCATTGTACACCTCCTATTATTTGAACTTATACTTGTTATTAGCATACTCTGATATAGCTTAAAAGACAATTTATAAGGGGGGTTGTGGGGGATTTTGGTGGAGAATGTTCGTTTCAAGACTCTTTTTGAATATTACGATAAAATCACGCTATGAATATATATAATCTTATCGACAACACACCAAATACACTTCCTGAGGGTAAGGCAGATTTTTTACTTGCTTGTTCTGTGACGCTTACATGTAAGATTGAGGGTATTACGCAAGCAGGCATTGCGGGGAAGATTCCTTTGACTCCTACTCTTGATGCTGAATTTTTAAGTACGGGGAGAGTTTTTTCTCTTGATGATATCGCAGAGACTGCTTCGGGGATTCCTACTCCTGGGCTACTGACCCGTGCGGTTTACCAGCTGTGCGGATTTTCGCATGTGGGGATTTTAGATCTTGGATTTGAGACAAAACCTCAACAGTGCGAGGTCTATGATTTTGGGATAAAGCCCTCGCTTAGTATTACGGATGCGACTCCTTTTCAAGCCAAAGATATTTTTGAAAAAGGACGTGATTTTGGGCGCAGCTATAAGCTCAAAGGGGATTATCTTATCTTAGGTGAGAGCACACCATCGGGAACGACTACGGCTCAGTGTGCTATGAGCGCCTTGGGATTTGAGACGGAGGGGCTCTTTGCCTCCTCTTTTAAAGAGTCTCCGCTTATGATTAAAAAACATACCATCGAAGCCTCGCTTGCCAAGCTTGATAACTCTATGAGTATCTTTGAAAAACTCTCACATACTGGGGATAATATGCTTCTATTTGTGGCAGGATTTATTCTCGAAGCTTCACGGCGTTTTTGTGTTGTCTTAGGGGGTGCAACGCAGATGGCTACTGCCTTGTTTATCGCTGATACACTCTCACAGAGATACCAAATCCACTATGATTATCGCAATATCTATCTTGCTACAACTTCGTGGATAGCTAGAGATGCCCATTCGGATATCAATGCACTTTTAAGACGACTAAGCTTTCGTGTGAAGGCACTTTATAGTGATTTTACTTATGAAGATGCGCTTATTCCTGTCTTAAAACTCTATGATGAAGGAGAGGCGAAAGAGGGCGTTGGTGCAGGTGCTGCGCTTACTTACGCTGCTGCTTGCGGAGTCACTCAAGAAGAGATTACCCGTAAAGTGGAAGCTTTTATGCGGGGTGAGGAGTGAAGACACTCTTTATCGGTGGTATCAAAAGTGGCAAATCACGCTTGGCAGAGCAATACATGCTCCAAGCAAGCTCCCAGCTTCCCGTCTATCTTGCAACAAGCGAGGCAGTAGATGAGGCGATGAGTGAGCGTATAGAGAGGCACCAGCTTCAAAGAAGCGAGCGTTTTCTAACCATAGAAGAGCCTCTCAATCTACTTGAAGTGATCAAACCCATTCCTACGCCTATCTTGCTAGAGTGCGTGAGTATGTGGATTAACAATATGCTTCACTACGGCTTTGGTGCTGAGGATATTTATGAGCAGATTGAGAAGATTTTACTGCTTGACAAAGAGATTCTTTTTGTGCAAAATGATGTGAGTGGCGGTATCATTCCCCAAAATAAGCTTGCTCGTGAGTTTGTCGATATAAGCGGTATAGTCTCGCAAACTATTGCCTCGCACTCCGATAAAGTTTTTCACTGCATCGCTGGCATTGCAACGCAGATAAAATGAGAAAATTAGTTCAAGGTTTTGCCTTAGCGCTAAGTATGCTTAGTACGCTTCCTTTTTTGAGAGTACATAACTTTTACAAGGGCATCAACGGCTACAGTGTGATGTTTTATCCACTTGTTGGTGCCTTACTTGGTCTTATCTTAGCTTTAGTTTATACTTTTTTGAGTCACTATTTTGCACCCTTACATGTAAGCCTTATCATCTTGGCTCTATGGGCAGTGCTTACGGGTGCTTTGCATCTTGATGGGCTGAGCGATAGCATTGATGGGTTTTTTGTTGCCAAAGAGCGCTCTTTAGCGGTGATGAAAGATCCCAATGTGGGTGCGATGGGGATGGTTTTTACTGTGGTATTTATCCTTGTGAAAGCTTCTGCGCTTTTATACATAAGCTCTTGGTTTAGTCTAATTTTAGTGCTGATGCTCGCTCGATACAATGCTGTCTTAGCTATCTATTTTCTCCCTTATATCTCCAAGCAAGGGATGGGAAGCTTGGCAAAAGAGGAGTTTGATACTCCAAAATTATTTTTGAGCTCTTTGATGGTTCTAATCGCTCTTGTTCTCACTCCTCACGGATGGATTTTGCTTCTTGGCTCACTGCTTGGATTGGTAGCAATGGGGTATTTTTTTCTTAAACGCTATGGTGGGCTTAGTGGCGATATGTATGGCTTTATCATAGAGATGAGTGAACTCATTCTCTTACATGTAATGCTACTCGCCGCTCTATGAAAATCACGCTTGTCCGCCACGGGGAGGTAGATAGACGCTATCTTGGTGCCTATAACGGACATATTGATATCTCACTCTCAGACAATGGACACGCTCAAGCCTTAACACTTGCTCAAAAGTTTCAAAACAGAGATTTTGATGCCTACTTCTGCTCTGACCTCTTGCGTGCCAAAGAGACTTTAGCACCTTTACATGTAAGGGCTCTTTATAGTCAAAAACTTCGTGAAAAATCGTGGGGCACTCATGAGGGGATGCGTTATGAAGAGATTGTGCAAAGTGAAGGCATAGGGTATAAGGATTTTTACCAGTGGTTAGAGGTACTAGATGGTGAAAACTATCTTCATTTTATCGCAAGAGTGAAGAAGTTTTTTTACGAAGAGCTTCCTGCTATGGACTATGAAGATGTTTTTGTTATGACACATTCTGGTGTTATTCGAGTTTTGCATCATCTTCATAAAGGCATATCCTTAGAGGAGGCTTTTTCGCTGAATGTGCCTTATACGGGTGTTTTTAATTTTGAACTAACGCATTAGATAGTATTATGGCTTCATTATTTCAAGGAGCACTTATGCAGTTACAACTTGGTATTCCAAAGGGGAGTCTTCAAGACTCTACGCTGAAGATTTTTAAAGAGGCAGGCTATAACATCAATGTCAGAAGTAGAAACTACTATCCGAGTATTGATGATGATGAGATATCATGTATGTTGATTCGTGCGCAGGAGATGGCGCGTTATGTTGAGGGTGGACAGCTTGATTGTGGGCTGACTGGGCTTGACTGGATTAAGGAGAACCGCGCGGATGTTGTAGAGGTGTGTGAGCTGACTTACGCTAAAGCGAGTTATTCTAAGATAAAATGGGTGCTTGCGGTCAAAGAGGGCTCGCCTTATAAAAGTGTCAAAGACCTTGAGGGTAAGACAATCGCTACTGAGGTTGTTAATCTGACAAAAGATTACCTCGCTTCACACGGTGTGATTGCAAATGTTGAGTTTTCTTGGGGAACTACTGAGGTGAAAGTACCCGATTTGGCTGATGCTATTGTAGAGATCACCGAAACAGGCTCATCACTTAGAGCCAACAATCTCGTTATCATAGATACAGTTTTAGAGACAAGCACCCGCTTTATCGCCAATAAAAAAGCGTATGAAGATCCAGCTAAGCGTAAAAAGATGGAAGATATCATTATGATGCTCAAATCTGTCATTGACGCTGTACCAAAAGTCTGCATTATGATGAATGTACCCGAGACAAAGTTAAGCGAAATCTTAGCACTTCTGCCGACAAACAACCCAACTGTTTCGCATCTTGCTAAGGGTGAATGGGTCGATATTATGGCGGTTATTGATGATGATGGTCTGCGTGAGCTTTTTCCAAAACTCAAAGCCCATGGAGCAAAATCTATCGCACAAATACCTGTAAATAAGATTATTGATTAGTCAATGATTCATCTTCAAAGCCTTACATGTAAGTATGCTAATAAGACAATCTTAGAGGATATATCCTTACATGTAAGCACTCATTTAAGCGTTTTAGGGGCAAATGGTTCGGGAAAAAGTAGCTTTGCGAAAGCTTTGTGTCATCTTATTGAATGTGAAGGTGATATCTTCCTTGATGGCAAAAATATCGCTGATTTAACACCTTTGGAGTTAGCAAAAACGATTACTTATATACCTGCAAAACTTCAAGTGCATGACCCTTATATCAGCGTTTATGAGTTTATACTTCTAGGGCGTTTCCCCTATAAAGAGAGTTTTTTTGAGTATAGCCAAGATGATAAGATTTGTGTAGATACAAACATAAAACTCCTCAATATCGAACATCTAAAAGAGCACTCTATTCACTCTTTAAGCTCAGGTGAACAGCAACTCGTTTTAATCGCGCAAGCCTTGACACAAGAGAGCAAGATTATCATCTTTGATGAGCCTACTGCAAATCTTGATCCTTTTAACTCTAAGGTCATTGCACACTATATCAAGAAGCTTCAAGACTCTCATCAAATTATTTTGATTACGCATGATTTACATCTTGCCTTTTATATTGATACTCCTGTTTTATTTATACATAAACAAAAAGCGCACTATTATGAAGAGAAGGAGACTTTTTTTGATTCGGCTATTTTAGAAAAACTCTATGGTGTGGCTTTTGATACTTTGGCGGTACGCTATGAGTAGATTTTTTATCTGGTTTAGCCTTGTTGCGCTCTTTGTTACCGCTCCTTTTATAGGGAGTGCTTCTTTACATGTAAGTGATCTTATAGACCTTGATAGCCTGAGTGCGCGCATCTTTTTTGAGCTTCGTCTGCCTCGAGTTTTTTTCGCTTTTTTTGCGGGGGTGATTTTGGCCCTGAGTGGACTTCTGTTTCAAACGCTCTTTCGTAATGCTCTTATGACACCCTACACCCTAGGCATCTCAAGCGGTGCAGTTTTAGGCGCGGGGCTTGCTATTAAACTAGGCTTAGGAACTTTAGCCTTTGGGATAGGCGCAGTGAGTCTTTTTGGCTTTATGGGGGCGATGCTTACTATCGTAGCACTTATCACTCTTGCTCGCTATATCAAACATGAACAGAGTAACTCTCTTTTGCTCTTAGGAATCGCCCTTTCACTCTTTTACACCTCTTGCTTGATGATTCTCTTTTATCTTGGCGATGCTATGCAAAATGATATGCTTTTACGTTTTACTATGGGCTCTCTCTCGGTTATCGGCTGGCAAAACCCTCTTCTTGTAGGACTCGCTTCGTTTGTCTTGCTTATTTTTATTTTTATATACCGATTTGAACTGCAACTTATCAGCATCTCAGACGAATCCGCCCGCCTTAAAGGGGTCGATACACAAAAACTTACCCTCATACTCCTTGGCGTCTCCTCTTTTAGCATTGGGGTTTTAGTAAGTATGAGTGGTCCTATCGGCTTTGTGGGGCTTATCGTGCCTCATATTGTCTCAAAAATTTACCCCTCTAGTGTCAATAAGCGTATCGTAAAAACTGCCCTACTTGGTGGATTTTTCCTTGTATTTTGTGATATGTTGGTGCGTCTTATAGTTACGCAAAGCGAACTACCTATCGGTATCATCACTGCACTCATTGGTGGGCCGTTTTTCATCTATCTTATTATAAACAAAGGACGCGTATGAGTTATGCCGTTTGGTTTGAGAAACATGCCATAAAACATAAAGCCGTTGTTGCAAAGTTGCTCTCTCAAGGCTATGAAAAAGCAGAGATTGTTGAGTATTTTGATTTTGAAAATATGTGTGAAAAAGAGAAAGATTTTTGTCCTCTTTACAAAGAGCATAAAAAATGTCATGATATGCAAAAACTCAACTGTTATCTTTGTGCCTGCCCAAACTTTAGATTTAAAGATGAGGGGATAGCAAAGAGAGAAGAAAAAACGCAATACAGTATGTGCGATATAGCTTCAAAAGATGGCAAACAAGGTGTTTATGGTGATGCTATCCATCAAGACTGCTCAAATTGTAGCATTCCGCACCATAAGAGTTATATTAAGAAGCACTTTAATTTAGACTGGAAGAAAATAATGAAAGATTGCCAGATTTAATTTTGTATTAAATGGCAAGTCTATTTTTTCACTATAGCAAATCGTTGCGGTCGTATGGTATATTCAGTCACCGCAACACCTTTTCTCATGCTCAGTATCTGCTCAACGGCATCTGCAATATCTTCATCTTCTAATCGACTCTCTTGGTTGTGAGCAGGTTCAAATCGAAGTGAGTCAAAAAATGGGGTATCTGTCATATCGGGGTTGATGGTCGCTACGGTTAAATCACTCTTTCGCACCTCTTCAAAAAGACTTTGTCCAAAGGCACGCAAGCCAGCTTTTGTTGCGCTGTAAAGGGCTGAAAATTTACTTGAACGCGTGGCTTCGATAGAGGTGATATTGATGATAAAACCTGAGTTTTCTTTAAGCTGGCGCACAAGAGCATTGCTTAGTAGCATCGGTGCAGTAAGGTTTAGATGAACCATAGATTCGATAGTCTCAGGACTCAACTCTTCGTGAGGCTCAAAACGCCCAAAACCTGCTGCATTGATAAGAATAGTGATATCTTTATAATTTTCTTGCAAAGCCCTACATGTAAGGTTTGTCTCATGAGCTAAACTAAGGTCACTTTGAATAACACTAAAATTATTATGAAGCATCTCTTCTTGTAAAATATAACGACTTATTCCAATAACATTATAATCCATAGCTAATAAACGCCTAGCGATGGCTTTTCCTATTCCTGAGCGTGCTCCTGTGACTACTGCTGTTGGCATTGTTGATTCCTTTGAAGTGTGCTGATAAATGAGGTGATATTTTTTATCTGTTTGTTGATAAGTCCATAGGCTAAATTTTTATCGAGCGTGTGTGGTTGAAAATGGTCTGAAACAATTTTGATAAAAAACATCTTTTCTATGGCTATAAATTTTGAAGCAGTATGAAATATTGCAAAAGCTTCCATATCTACGGCTGTTTTATAAGAGTTGCTTTGTGCTGTATCTACTGTGGTGAGTGAGCTTGTTTGAAAAGAGTGGTTTACATGTAAGGAAAGTTTTTGCACTTGTGATTGGTGCAAAAGTGTATCTATTATTAAAAGAGAGCCGATTTTATACCCTAAGGGTGCTCCGCAGAGTCCGATGTTGAGTAAGATATCCTCTTTTTGAGGCTTTTTGTAGCTAAAAAGCTTCTGTGTAGCTGTGAGCGCATTGTTAAAACCTACTTGACTTATACACAAAAGTATCTCCTTATTGCAAAAAAAACCCTCTTCTTTTTGCAATTTATAGTGATGGATAAGAGGTTTTGCCTCTATGCTTAATGCAACTATTATGTATATCATAGTGCCATTTTATCAAAACAATTTACATTTCTTAAAAAATTTGCTATAATTTCGCTCTCTTAAAGCGTTGAGAATAATTTTATTGTTTTGAACGCTTCTCTTTAGACCTGTGCAATAGGACTCAGAGACAATGGGTCAGGATGGGAACATAGCAGCCCACCTCTTTGTTTTATGTGCCGCAGGTATCTGGAGAGGAGTACTTATCTATGTGAACGACAAACGAACAAATCCATTCGACAAATTATTTTTTTCTTTCTTAAATCTTCAAGCTAATTTTCAATTTATCTATAACTTTTTTTAATGACTATTACTTATGAATTTATCGATACTTAGAGATACCACAAGGCTGGTTTGGAGTAGGCGGGTTATCTCTTAAGTACTCCAAATCTTCTAATGTCTGCTTTAAAACTCGTTTTTGTTGTAACAGTGGTAACATTATATTATCTTTATCTTGCAATGAGAGTGAGATATTAAGTAAAATACCCTCAACTTCTTGGTCTAAATCTTTTAGTGCATTTTTAATATGTTCAATTGATTTCATAAACAAGAGTATAGCTAAACATTTATATGTAAACAAGGGAAAATATGAGCCGATTTGATAAGGTAGCTAAAGAGTGGGATATAAGTGATGCAAGAACGGCACTTTCAGAAAATATAGCAAAAACTCTTATAGACAATGTATCGCTACAAACTACAATGAATATTATAGATTTTGGAGCAGGGACTGGACTTTTGACTTCTCATATGCTTGGTCGTGTTGCCTCGGTTGCCGCTGTTGATATCTCCGCAGGAATGCTCAACCAATTAGCGCAAAAAGAGGAGCTTAAAGATATGGTCACTCCTTACTGTCAAAATATTATCCATGAGCCACTTGAGGATGATTTTGATGGTATTATCTCGGCTATGACCTTGCATCATGTAAAAAATACAGATGAGATTTTAAAAGTTTTTTATGAGCATCTTAAAGAGGGTGGTTTTTTAGCTTTAGCTGACTTAGACAAAGAAGATGGAAGCTTTCATAGTCACGGCAATGAAGGAGTTTTCCATTTTGGATTTGAGAGAGAAGCCTTACATGTAAAGCTTATAGATGCAGGATTTAAAGAGATAAAGTTTACAACTGCCTATACGATAGATAAGGGTGAGGGAAAGACTTTCCCTATCTTTTTAGTGACTGCTTTGAAAGTATAATACATTTGTTCGCAATAACAGTTATTACGAGGAACGCAGTAATACGACAATCTCAGATAATCATTGCGAGAAGCTTTGCGACGCGACAATCTTATTAATCAAAAAGAGTCTTTTCTAAGGCTTTAAGCTTAAAAGTCTTGCGGTGTATATCACAATACCCATGCTCTTTGATTTTGCTTACATGTAAGGCAGTCCCATACCCTTTGTGCTTCTCAAAACTATACTCTGGATAGACTTTAGAAAATGCAATCATCTCTCTATCTCGTGTCACTTTGGCTAAGATAGAAGCCGCGCTGACCTCGGGAATCTTTGCATCAGCTTGTACCATAGTGTGAAGATTTTCTACGCCAAATCTTGAGTTGCCATCAAAGAGAAAGTTTTGCGTTGGCATGGTTGCCATAATCTCTTGAAGTCCTTTTTGCAAACATTTTGAGATGCTAAGTGTATCAACTTGCTCTGCTGAAAAACTGACGATATGATAGATACTTTTTTTGATAATAATCTCAAAAAGAGATGCGCGTTTTTTTTCGGTGAGTTTTTTAGAGTCGTCTAAACCTTCAATATCTTCTTTTAAAATAAGCCCAGCAATAACAAGTGAGCCTGCAATAGGCCCACGACCCGCCTCATCAATCCCACATAATCTATCCAATTTTTGTCCCTAATAAAAAAATGTTATAATTCTGACCTTTACGCTTAGCGTGCTCTTTGCTAATGCAGGCTACGAAGTGTTTAAAAGAGGTGTGCCTCATGTTGATGCTGAAGCGTTTGATAAAATTTAAAAAAACAACCAAGCCAAAAACACAAACCCCAAAATGAGATTAAACCAAGACCCACCATCTTCAAAAAGCATAATCAAGCCATCATAGTAGTAGCTTTGTGTTGCTGAAGCAGTTGCCAAAGAGTCATAGGCATACTGTGTAATCTCCACACCCCAGATAAAAGCGACAATCTCAGGTAGAATAAAAAAGAGTACAACTCCTAAAAATCCCCAGATGGTTCTATCTGGCTTCATGGATTTGACTGCTTCTTGCACCTTTGGGTTCTCTTTTATAATCTTGACTTTTGTTTTTATCTTCTCCTTCATAAATCTTTTGCGTTACGAAATTCGGCTATCTCTGTATCGACCATCTCATTTATCATTGTATGGAAAAGATCTTCTATAAGGTTTGGTGAGAGATTATACTCTAAGGCTTTTGCGCGAGCTTTTTGAATAACATAATCTATCCGCTCTTGCGATTTAACTTCATCAACTGTATCTTTAAAACTTGCGGCTTGTTTTATGTAGCTGTTACGCTTTGCGATGAGTTGTACAATCTGATCATCAAGCAGATCAATAGCGTCTCGTACTTCTTCTAAGCTATTACATTTTGGAGTTTTCATAATTATCATCCTTTTTAGGCACATTGTATTGGAATTATAACACCAAGTTTGATATAATCGCGTTAATTATACATAAAGTGAAACAATGGATGTAAGAGAAGCTTATTTAAAATATTTTGAATCTAAAAACCATACTCGTATTGAGAGTTCGCCTTTGGTACCTGATGATGCGACACTCCTTTTTAATAATGCGGGAATGGTTCCCTTTAAATCAATTTTTACGGGCGATATTCCAGCCCCGCAAAATCCTCGTGCAACATCGTGCCAGACCTGCCTGCGCGCAGGTGGAAAGCATAATGACTTAGAGAATGTTGGGCACACCGCGCGTCATCACACTTTCTTTGAGATGTTAGGAAACTTTAGTTTTGGTGATTACTTTAAAGAAGAGGCTATCGCTTATTCTTGGGAATTTTTAACAGAAGTTATAGAGCTTCCTATTGATAAGCTCTGGGTCACTGTGCATGAGAGTGATGATGAAGCTGAAGAGATTTGGAAAAAGTATGTCGCGCCTGAGCGAATTATGCGTCTTGGAGATAAAGACAACTTTTGGCAGATGGGCGATACTGGACCTTGCGGACCATGTTCGGAGATTTTTTACGACCAAGGTAGTGAGCATTTTTCTGGTGAGGAAGATTATCTAGGAGGCGAGGGCGATAGATTTTTAGAGATTTGGAACCTTGTATTTATGCAGTACAATCGCTCAAAAGATGCAACCATGGTAGCACTGCCTCATCCGTCCATAGATACAGGAATGGGCTTGGAGCGCGTCATTGCTATCAAAGAGGGTGCGCTGAGTAACTACGGTTCGTCTCTCTTTATGCCTATTATCGAAAAAGTGCAATCTCTTATCCAAAAAGAGTATATTTACGAGACGGGCGCATCCTATCGTGTTATCGCAGACCATATCCGTACAGCAGTATTTTTACTCTCTCAGGGTGTAAATTTCTCCAATGAAGGGCGTGGTTATGTGCTTCGCCGTATCTTACGTCGCGCGGTTCGTCATGGGTATCTGCTTGGTTTCAAAGAGCCATTTATGCACAAGCTTGTCGATAGTGTTGTAGGCATTATGAGTGCAAGCTATCCCTATTTGGAGACGAAAAAAACTATCGTTACAGAGCTTATAGAGCTTGAAGAGAAGAGCTTTTACCGCACTATCGCATCAGGAATAGCACTTTTTAATGAGGAGCTAGCAAAGACTGAAGATGTATTTAGTGGCGAAGTGGCATTTAAACTCTATGATACCTACGGTTTCCCTCTTGATTTAACAGAAGATATGTTACGCGGAAAGTCTATGAAATTAGATACAGACACCTTTGATACTCTGATGAAAGAGCAACGCTCCCGTGCAAAAGCAGCCTGGAAAGGTAGCGGTGACGCAGCAGTTTCGGGTGACTTTAAGGCTCTTTTAGAAAAATATGGTGAAAATGAGTTTGTAGGCTATAAAACACTGCAAAGCGATGCAAACGTTCTCGCGATTTTGAGCGATGATTTTAGAAGTATTGAGTGCTTACATGCGGAGCAAACAGGCTGGTTACTCCTAGATATGACACCATTTTATGCTGAGAGTGGTGGGCAGGTTGGTGATACAGGTGAGATACTCGATCGTGCAGAAGTTTTAGACACTCGAAAATTTCACGGACTCAACCTCTCTCATGTGAAAACAAGCAAAACTATCTATGCAAATGAGCAAGTCCAAGCCAAGGTCGATAGCTCTCGTCTTGAAATCACCAAACATCACTCTGCAACTCACCTCCTTCACGCAGCCTTGTATGATATCTTAGGAGAGCATATCTCTCAGGCAGGTTCACTTGTTGAGCGTACTCGTTTACGATTTGACTTTTCTCATCCCAAAGCCTTGAGCACAGATGAGATACAAGAGCTTGAAGAGCGTGTAAATTTTGAAATCTCTCGTGGTATAGTGGCTAATACCCAAGAGATGAGTATAGAAGATGCTAAAAATAGTGGTGCAAAAGCACAATTTGGCGAAAAATATGGCGACAGAGTTCGAGTCGTCAGTTTTGATAAAGCATCTATAGAATTTTGTGGCGGTATTCATGTTGAAAATACAGCCAACATAGGCACCTTTATCATCACAAAAGAGAGTGGGGTTAGCGCTGGAGTACGCCGCATAGAAGCGGTTTGTGGCAGGGCAGCATATAACTACTTTAAGGCACAAAGACATACTCTTCTTGAGGTACAAGAGGCAGTCAAAAACCGCGATACGCTAGCAGGGGTAGAACGACTCAAAGAGCAGGTGAAAACACTTAAAACTGAACTCTCAGAAGCGATGAGTGCTTCAAAAGAGGAGTTACATGTAAGTGCTATCTCTGGCGTAAGTGTTGTGGTAGAAGAGCTTCACAGCGGCGATATTAAAGAGCGTATAGATGAGCTGAAAAATGCTCATGACTCCCTTGCTGCTATGCTTTTTCAAGTCAAGGGAGAGAAAGTTCTCTTAGCTGCTGGCGTGAAAAATGCAGATATCAAGGCAGGTGATTGGATTAAAAAAATCGCTCCTATCTTAGGTGGAGGCGGTGGTGGTCGGAGTGATTTCGCCCAAGCTGGTGGGAAAGATGTGAGCAAACTCCCCGAAGCAAAAGAGAGAGCCTTGGAGTTTGTTAATGAGGTTTTAGCGTAATGAATGAGTTTTTTGCTGAGTATCAAGTAGCAATAATTTTCTTACATGTAATAAGTGCGGTAGTATGGGTTGGTGGTATGATAATTATGCGTTTTGCGGTGCATTACTCATTTGCTCATCTTGAGGGAGCTGAAAAATTGCAACGTACATCTCACGCACTCAAAAATCTTTTTATGCTTGTCTTACCTTTTGTCCTTACACTTCTAGCAACTGCTCTGATTATGAGTACAGCTATGGGCTTGCATTTTAGTGATGTCAGTGCTATTGTGATAGTAAAAGAGGCTATTTGGTTTATTATGGCTCTGAATTTTGCACTGATGTTTTACCGCCGCACACAGGCAGAAAAAAATATAAAAATAGCTGAATTTGCAAAGGCAAAAGCCTATCTTGAACCTATTGGAAAATATATGGTTCCGCTTAATATACTCTTAGGCACTGTCGCTATCTATCTTGGTGTATTTTTGAGTCACCATTTTTGATGATACGCCTCTGTTCTGCTTCTGAGTCTCGCGCGCTTATTTTAAAAAATGCCTCTCTTGAGTTTATCCAAAGTCCCCTCACATTTGATGAAGAGCAGATAGTCGCTTCGTGTGCAAAAAACTTTGTCTATCAAGCAACAATGGGCAAGTATCAAGAGGCATTAAAAACTTTTGATTATAATGAAATCCCTCTTCTTGTAGCAGATACCGTAGTCACTGCCCACAATCAAATCCTCCGCAAAGCACGATGCAAGGATGAGGCACGAAATATCTTAATGAGTCAGAGTGGCTCAACAACTTCTATCATTACATGTATGATTTATCGCTCCTTAAAACTTGAACTTATCGACCTCTCGGCAACGGATTATATTTTTGATGATTTTGATAGGGATGATTTAGAAGCGTATCTTGATTCAGGTGATTGGCAAGGAAAAGCTGGCGGATGTATGGTTGAAGGTTTTTGCAAGCCTTATATCAAGGAGGTTAAAGGCTATGAGAGTTGTGCGATGGGACTTAGTGTTGAAGTGTTAAAGGCTTACATGTAATGTATTATAAAAGAGAGTTAGATGCCTTAAAGCACGCAGGTCGTTTCCGTGAGCGTGAATGTTTTGATGAAAATATCGTAGATTTGGCTTCTAATGATTACTTAGGCTTAGCACATAATTCCTCACTCTTATCTCTTACATGTAAAGAACTTTTACGCTATGATAACCACGCCCCAAAAGCTTCTATGCTTGTCAATGGCTACCATAAAATCCATCAAAATTTTGAACAGGCACTCTGTAAGGCAAATGGTTTTGAAAGTGGCGTGGTTCTAGGTAGCGGGTTTAATGCAAATATCGCGCTGATAGAAGCCTTAGTGCGTAAAAAAGATACC
>CAMZLS010000083.1 GCA_947311765.1 uncultured Helicobacteraceae bacterium | reverse complement strand
TGGAGATATCATGAAACCAATATTGCTACCACTTTTAGCACTCTTTTTTCTTGCCTGTGAAAATAAAAACAGCACAAAAGAGAGTAATGCATCAATACAGAAAGAGCAAGAAAACAAAGAGCAAAAAAGCAAATCCTCGAAGATGAAAACATTCTCTGTTATAGATGAAAAGAAGCTCCCCCATAGAGTGGTATATACAAGCTCCATGGATGATATCTATACTGTTTTTAATAGTATAGGCTATGCAAAGAAAAAATGGTACAAAGGTTTTCAGATTATTCCTAGAGTTTATCTCAAACGCATCTCATCTCGCTGGAAAGATCAATCCTCTAAAATTTCAACCCAGACAAAAAAAGATATATTTTTCAAACTGATAACTCCTGCTATCTTGCGTGCTAATGAATTAATTCAGATAGAGAGAAACCACCTTATCGCTTTAGCTAAAAATCCTGCTTCACTCAATGATGAAGCAAAAGAATGGTTCTTGAAAATTGCTAAAAAATATAAAGTTGTCAAAAAAGATGAGAATTTAACTATCAATGATACAACAATAGATAAACTGCTGCTACGAGTGGATACTATCGCTCCCTCTTTAGCTCTAGCTCAAGCAGCCCAAGAGAGCGGATGGGCAACTTCACGCTTTGCAAGTGAAGGCAACGCACTTTTTGGGCAGTGGACAACAAGCAAAACAGCAATGATTCCCTCAAAACAGAGAAGTCAGTTTTCCAATTTTGGCTTAGCACGCTTTAAGACACCGCAAGATTCTGTAAACTCATATATGCTAAATCTTAATGCACATAATGCTTATAACAAATTACGCCAAAAACGCTTTAATCTGCGCAAAGAGGGGAAAATTGCAACAGGTCTTGCTTTATGTGAAACCTTGGATAAGTATTCAGAAAGAGGAGATGAGTATGTTACAGATCTGAAAAAAATGATCAACTATAATCATTTAGCACATTTTGATAAAGCGAATCTTTGGGATAAAGAAGTGATAACCATCGCTCCAATAAGAAGCCCAAAGAAGATAAAAAAAGCAGTAAAAATAGAAGATATAAATCAATCAGATTCAAATAATTCAAGAAAACCTGAAATTAAATAATGATTGATTTGCACCATGCTGTCATTGATTGATTTGCTACAGGATTTGGAGCCTCAAGAAATGAAAGAACAAAATTTTCACCAATATCAGCAATACCAATAGAGCGAGGTCTTACGGCTAAAACCATAGGATCCATAAGCTCTTTACCAAAACAGAAAATAATATTTTTAGCCTCATTTATTTCAGAGTTTATTTCACTCTCTTGAAGCCCTGTCGTGTGTGCATAATGATCGAAGAGACCTATATATACAGCTACTGGGTGCGCTTCTACACTATTTTTGATTGTCTCTACTATCTCATCGACGCTCTTGTATTTTGTCTCAGTTTTCTTAATAATAATAGTATGGATAGGGTATTTTTCTTTAAATAATTTCTCTTGCATAATTTTCCTTTTTATAAACCAGGTATTCGAGGTATTTTACCAAGTTTTGAATAGCGACAATACAGCCCCCAGCCTTTTTTCAACCAGTGCCCAATAAAAGGCATTGGAATCATCATTGTGCGTTTTTCATCACGATATACAAACGCAGCTCCATCACCACTATCCATCACGCAGAGAATATTGATATGTTCTTGATAGCCCTGACGCTCTTCTAGTTTGTTATCTCTCGCAGTAATATTAAAAGCAGTAACTCGAGCCATAACCTCAGCTACATGACCCTGCTTTGCACGCCAGTCAGGACCATCCATAGAGGCAATGTCACCAATAGCAAAAACATTTGAATGCTGTGGCTTTTCGCTATCTAAATCTTCAAAGAAATAATCTGCATGCTCGTAATCAACTTCACAGTGATCGTTAATATGAATAAATCCTGCCTTGTTTAACGGAAGATCAGACTCTTTGATAACACTATGCCCATCACCTGCTGGAATAAACATCGTAAAATCACTCTCTAGCTTTGTATCATCTTCAAAGAGTATTGCATCTTTTTGAAACTCTTTAATTTTTTTACCAAAATAACGGTGGATATTGAGTTTATTAAAAAACATATCCATCATTTTGAGGGCTTGTGGCCCCATTCTTGCACCTGGTTCTTGCATAGGAGCGAAGAAAGTCAATTCAAAATTATCACGAATACCTAGTTTTGTAAGCATATGATGGACATTAAATAAAAGCTCAAACCCTGGTCCACCACGCACTGCAGAGGAGTCATTTGGATTGCCACCAAAACCCATGGCAATCTTACCACCACCATTGGCTATAAGTCTGTTTAACTCATGGCGAATCTCTAATGACATCTCAGGAGCGCCACAAATAGAAAGGGTGTTTTCAATTCCCTTGTGCTTCATCTTGTGCGCTCCCATAGCAACCACAAGATAATCATAATCACCGATAATTCCACATTCTTTGAGCTCTACTTTGTTTTCTTTAGAGCGGATCGCCGTAACTTCATCTATAACAAGTTCAAATCCATGTGCCTTTTGCAGGTCTTTTAGATCAACACACAGATCTTTAAATTCTGCCTCTTTTGTTGGTATCCAGATGGAAGTTGGATAGATATAAAAGTAATCTCTATTGCTCACAAGTGTAACATTGTAATTTTCTCTACGCAAAAAGATAGCAGCCTCAAGTCCAGCAAAGCCACCACCTAGGATTAATACATGTTTCATAAGAAGTCCTAATTTTAATTATAAATAAAATCTATTGAGAACAATAGCTTTTTTGACGTTAAAGTTAAATATTTTTATTATTTTAACATCAGTTCTTAAGGAAGACAGTAATGAAAGTAGGGTTTTTTCCAAGGCGATCTACTAGAATATAAGAAGCGTGGATATTGATACGTTTTTTATCTTTATGCACTAACTCTATTGTAGTAGGGAGCAGAGGGCGATTTTGCGTTAGCCATGTGTCTATTTTGTTTATAAAGATGTTTCGTGCTTCTTCAGGATAGAGTAACTCTTCCACTTTTTTGCCAACCGCTTCTTCTTCTGAGTATCCAAAAAGAAGAGTGTTATGAACATTCCATTTTGTAATACATCGATCCTTATCAAAATACTGCAAAACAAGTTCGGGAACACTATCTAAAATCTCATGATAACACTGTTCATTTCGCTCTAGATCTGCTTGTGCATTATATTGATGAGTCATATCTATATGCATACCAAGAAGTCCTAAAATCATGTTTTCTCTATTGCGATAGCGTATTTTTGTTGTAATGAGCCAACGCTTATCTATATGTTCTAATTGATTATGAATTTCACTGTTTTCTAGTAAAATTTTTCCTTCAGCAGCAACAATATCAGGATTTTCACTATACCAGCCTAATTGTGCATCATTTTTTCCAAGGATACTATAAAGAGATGGAATATTTTTATGTTTTAAGAAAGTCGTATTTGCACCTACATATCGTAAATCTTTATCTTTCCAATATATCTCTATAGGAGCAGTATTTATTATCTGCTGTAGGGTATGAGCATTATCAAGCTCTCTTTGTCTTTGTCTCTCATTTTTTATCGTTTGATTAAGAGAGATGATTCGTTTAGTGATAGCAAGTGCCATATTTTTAAGAAGAATAGTGCTTTTATCTTCTAGTGTGTAGCTATTTTTTGAATAAATTGTTAATACACCAATAGGTCTATCGCCCTCTCTTGCTATCATAGGAAAGGCTAATACAGAAACAATTTGAGAAAATTTTGCCCTACTGTGCCATTGTGAAAAACGCAAATCATTTTGAGTATCTTCAATAACAACAGTTTTAGCCGTAAGGAGTGCCTGAGAACTTGGTCCATGAGCGTAAGGGTCTTCATCATCTAAGGTAGTAACAAAGTCATTTGAAAGAAAACGCGGTTCAGCGAGGTCATGGAAAAATGAGATAGGAAGTGTATCGGCACCATACTCAGCAAAACCCATCCAGCAAACATTAAAAGCAGGATGAACACAAAGCTGAACACAAATTTTATCTAACATCGCATTAGGTTCACTTGCACTAATCATCGTTTCTTGAACATCTAATAACACCTCTTGCAAAGTAATCAAATCATCTTTTTCATCAAAAATCTCACCAAGGTCTTCTTTTTCGTTATTGAACGCTTCTAATTGCTCTATTTTAGCGAGAATATTTTCCATAGAGTCACCTATGGAGCGATGTGTAAACAAAATGGATGTAACAATAGCTGCTGAAGTGTTAAGAGCCAGTATCGCCCAATCAACCCACTGTAGAATTTCAGAGTGGCTTATATTAAGGTAATGATATGCAAATATGATATTAGTAATAGTTGCTGTGGAGGAAAAAAACGCAATAATGATAGAAAATTTTGAAAAAAGCGGTTGCCTTAAACGGTATTGAGTAAACTTTTGAAATGATATGACAACTAGAAATATCCAAAACAGAGCCGTTAGCGCATAAAAAAATGGCGGTAATAAAAATAAAATATCCATAAGTCATAATAATAAAATAATAATTAAACTAACTTGAGAAAGCGAACTCTTTAAGCAAAAGTTGTCATAATTAGGAAAAAGTGAGGTATTTTAGATGAAAAAAGAGCTAGCAATTTTAGGCGGGGGATGCTTTTGGTGCACTGAGGCAGTGTATAATAAAGTCAAAGGAGTTATTTCGGCAGTAAGTGGTTACGCTGGTGGAAAGCGACCTAATCCAAATTATGAGATGATTTGTACAGGTGTGAGTGGTTACGCGGAAGTCGTCGAAATTGCCTATGATGCCCAAATTATCTCATTTGAAGAGATTTTAGAGATTTTTTGGGAAATTCACGACCCTACCACACTGAATGCTCAAGGCGCTGATCGTGGAACGCAGTACCGCTCTGTTATCTTCTATCAAAATGAAGAGCAGAAAACCTTAGCGCAAAAGAGTGCAAAAAAGAAGCAAGAAAATCTGCATGACGCAATCGTCACAGAACTTTCACCTGCACCGACTTTTTATCCAGCAGAAGCGTATCATCAAAACTATTATGCACTCAATCCAAATCAGGGTTATTGTTCTATGGTTATTGCTCCAAAAATTCAGAAATTTATGATGAAGTTTCCTGAAAATCTAAAGTCTTAAGACAAAATCGCCTTATCTCTTGCGTTTTGTACTTGAAAAGTTGAAATGCGTGGACTTTCCTGTAAAGATGGTTTCGTCTTTATCGATTCTGAGAGTTTTTCAAGCACTTCTTTAGTGCTTTTGTTTGCCCATGCATTGGGAAAAAGATACGATTCGCGTTCTTGATATGACATCACTATACCATCTTCATGTGGAGAAATTTGAGAAATAAGTTGCTCAATATTTTCATAAAACAAGGCTTTTAGAGGCGTTAAAAGAGAGACTTGAATGCTTACATGTAAGTATTGTGATGTTGTTATGGGTGGATAGATTTCAGATTCAAAAGCAGCTATTTTAGCAGTACAAATCAGATCATCTAACAAACTTTTACTCGGGTGCAAAGAGCAGTAATGCGAGCGTACTTCATTATCAAGATAAAGAGTAACAGCAGTCGCCATCTTTTCATTTAAAATAGGATGCTTTTTTTTTAGAACACCAACATCAATACTGCGTGATGCTTCTAAAACTTCGGCGATAGATTCTCTTGCGATCTCAAGTAAAAGTGACATGCGTCATTATATCGTATCTTCTTTGACGGCTTCCTCGTGCCAATAATTTACTATTACTTTTATAGAGATCATCACAATGATAACTTGAAACAGTGAGGCGAGGATAAGAGCATAGTAGTGTAACTTATCTATACTATTGGCATGATACGCAAGTGTGGCAACCGCGATAAGTAGTGTCAATGGCATAGAGTGGCTGAGTCCCATCAGTAAAGAGTCACGAAGACCCAAAGAGCGTATAAACATCAAAGAACTTACAAGACGCATTGTTATCATAGCAACGGTGATAAGAAGAGCAGTGAGAATAAGTCCATCAACCAAAAGCGCCTCAAGATTTAGAGATGTTCCGATGTAGATAAAAAATATCGGGATAAGAAAACCAAATCCAAGGCTTGCAAGTTTTTCAGGTAAATCATGTTTATGTTTAAAAAATGTAGGAAGAAAAATCCCTGCGATAAAGGCACCAAAAGCAAGCTCAAGGTCAAGATACATCATGCCAGAAATAAGTAAAAAGAGCACTCCCATAGAGAGGCGGATATCTTGCTCCTTGTTGTCCTTGTGAGGCATAAGTGCTAAGGCAACTTCAGGATACCACCAGAAAAAAAGCTCTAAGGCACGAAAAAGAAGCAAAATAAAGACAATAAAAGCAATCAAAGCGCCAATCACTTCAAAAAATTCTACCCCTACACCAAATTCAAGAGAGGCAGAAGCGAGGGTAAGCGCGGTGATGGAGATGACCTCTCCTATGCTTCCTGCTGTCATAGAGAGCTCTAGCCAAGGGGTCTTACCAAACTCTTTTGAAAGAGCCGCAACAAGTCCAACAGAGATAAGTGGAAGCAAGATAATAAAGATTTTCCCTAGCTCAAAATAGAGATTAATAGCAATAGCCAAGATATACAAAGTTGCTAGATAAAACAATATGCGCTTCATCAAAGAGGCTTTTGTTTGCAGAACCTTTCTAACATCTACCTCTGTCCCAGCAATAAACATTAAAAATAAAAAGCCAACTTCTGCAACAAGCTCAAAAAGATGATTTTCATGTAAAAAGCCAAAATAGCCCAAAAGTGAACCCGCAACAATCTCTACAGGGGTTGTAGGAATGCGAAAAAGCTTTGCAAAAAATGGTGAAAATATTATCACCAAAGAGAGCGTTATAATGAGAACGATATTTTGACTCATTATTTTTTTACTTTAGTATCCGTAGCGATAGTAAATCCAAGTTTTTCTAACATCTCTAAGTCTTTATGTGAGTCGCGCCCCAATGTGGTTAAATAATTTCCGATAACGATGCTATTGATACCAGCATCAAATATCTCATCTTGACGCTCTTTGAAGGTGATCTCACGACCACCAGCAAGCATAAGACGATCTGTATCACTTAAAATGCTTTTTGCTAGTCGAATGATATCCAAGGCTTCATCGACACTAAGCGTACTTGGCTTAAGAGGAAGCGACGCATTATGATGATAGAAATTGAGAGGGACCGAAACGGGGTGGAGCGATTTTATAGATTCTAACATAGAGACTCTATCTTCGTGCGTTTCACCCATCCCAAAAATACCGCCAGCAATAAGGTTTAAGCCTGTGGCATTCACATTTTCACAGGTCTCATAACGCTCGCTCCAAGGATGGGTGGTGCAGACTTCAGTATAAAAAGATTCTGAGGTTTCGAGGTTGTGATTATAGGCTGAAATACCTGCTTTTTTTAGCTCTTTTAGCTGTTCTAATGAAGCGGTTCCATTGCAGGCGATAAGACGCAAACGCGGTACTTCTTTTTTCAAAGTGTGTGAAATCTCACAGACAAACTCTAAGGTCTTATCATCAAGCCCTTTGTGCGCAGTTACTAAACAAAAACCCAAGGCGCCAATGGCTTCAAGATTTCGCGCCTCTTGAACAATGTCAGCAATAGGTTTTTTAACATAACGCTCAATATCCGCGCGATACTTTACACTCTGTGAGCAGAATTTACAATCTTCCTTACATGTACCGCTATTAATATTGCTAATAGAGCATAAAAAAATCTTTTTTTTCATATATTTTGCCTTTCAAAACTAAAATGTTGCGCATGAAAATTTTTATCTTCAGTAGGGCGCGTGTAGTAAGTAACATGAAAAAATGCAGGCACAATTTCAAGCATAACACACTCAGAGAGATTTTTATTGCGCGCACAGGTTTCACCGGGATTTAAAAAAAGAGTATTGTTTTTAAAATCACACTCAAATTCGTGCGTATGCCCAAAGATAACCACATCGCTATCGGGAGCCATATAAAAAGGGAGGTGCATAAGCTTAAACTTTGTGTTGGCAAGTTTAAAATAGTAAGGCTCTTGGACGAGATTATATTGATTATGGTATTTGGTTATATTGGCATCATTGTTGCCATAGACTGCCACATAACGCTTACCGCATTCACTTAGCTCTTCTAAGACCCTCCTGTCGCAGATATCGCCTGCATGGATAAAAAATTCTGCCCCCTCACTGATAAGATGAGTAACTGTTTTTTTTGCTAGCTTTGTTTTTGTGTGAGTGTCTGAAAAAATGCCAATTTTCAATTATGCCTCTTCAAAGGGTGTACGAGTCTTACATGTAATACATTCGTAAACTTCTTTATTTCTATAGGTTCGTCGTGCTAGAAAGCCGTCACACCCCTCTTGAGAACAAGGAATACTTGTCGGTTCAAACTTAGAGATAAAGTCACATTTTGGATAATTTTCACAACCCCAAAAGGCTCCACGGCGTGAAGTTCTCCACAGAAGCTTGCCTTTACATTTTGGGCAAGGGATATCGCAGGTCTTCTCCTCTGCGTCAAGGGATTTTGTATTTTTACATTTTGGATAGCCACTGCATGCGAGAAATTTTCCATTGCGACCATTTTTGACGACCATATTGCTACCGCATTTTTCGCACTTCTCTTCACTAACTTCATCAGCAGGGCGTTCTATCGTATTGCCATCTTCGTCAATCTGCTCTATGTATTTACATTTTGGAAAACCGCTACATGCGATGAAGTTTCCATATCGTCCTGAGCGCATCAGTAGCTCTTCACCGCATTGAGGGCAGTTGCGTCCCATGGGTTTTGCAAGTTTAAGGCTTTTGATATCTTTTTTACCCTTATCTATCTTCTCTATAAATGGAAAATAAAAATCGCGTAAAATCTGTTGCCAATCCTTGCCTTTTTCAGCAATTTCATCAAGAATTTCTTCCATATTTGCTGTAAAAGAAGCATCTACAATCTCTTCAAAATGCTTCTCAAGCATCTCGGTAACGGTAAAAGCTACCTCCGTAGGAATGATTTGGCGTTTTTCTATAGTGATATAGTTTCGTGCCTGAAGAGTTGAGATAGTTGGAGCATACGTTGAAGGACGGCCTATGCCTTCTGATTCAAGTTTTTTAATCAAACTCGCCTCAGAATAGCGTGACGGTGGCTCCGTAAAGTGTTGTGTTGGCGTGATATGCTCTAACGCTATTGCATCACCTTTTATCAGAGTCGGAAGTAATTTATCTTTATCATCAGTCCCCTCAAGAATATAAAAACCGTTAAAAAGGAGCTTGCGTCCCGTAGCTTTATAACTCGCGCGTGGACTTTTAAAGATAATAACTTGTTGTTCAAAAAGCGCATCCATCATCTGTGAAGCTAAAAAGCGGTTATAGATAAGACGGTAGAGTTTAATCTCATCAGGTTTTAAAAATTTTGCAGCTATTTCGGGAGTAAAATCTATCATTGTCGGACGAATAGCCTCGTGAGCCTCTTGCGCTCCCTTGGCTGTTTTTGTATAAACTTTTGGCTTTTTAGGGAGATACTTCTCGCCATAGGTGTTTAAAATATGCTCTCGTCCCATCTCTACTGCTTCTTTGGCTAAGTTGAGTGAATCCGTACGCATATAGGTGATAACCCCAGAGGTTCCATTAGGTGTTTTTACCCCCTCATAAAGACTTTGGGCAATCATCATCGTCTTTTTCGGAGAAAAACCAAGCTTACTTGAGGCAGTCTGCTGGAGTGTTGAGGTCATAAAAGGTGGAGGCGTAGAGCTTTTACGCTGTTTTGTCTCAATAGAATCTACGCTAAAGTCTTGCCCTTGAACCGCTTTGGTAATAAGCTGTGCTTCTTCTTCATTTTTGATAGTGAGTTTTTCTATCTTTGTTCCATCAAAAAGAATTAAATTTGCATCAATCCCAGGCTTAAAGCTGGTATCTATGCTCCAATATTCTTGAGGAATAAAGGCCTTTATCTCACGCTCTCTATCGACAACAATCTTTAGAGTAGAAGATTGAACGCGCCCGCCTGAAAGCCCTTTTTGAATCTTAGAGGCGAGTAGCGGAGAGAGTTTATAACCCACTATTCTATCAAGCAGACGACGAGTCTGCTGGGCATTGACCTGATTCATATCTATCTTACGAGGAGTATCGAGTGCGTGCTGTATAGCAGTTTTTGTAATCTCATGAAAAACAATCCGAGGCAACTCCTCGGGGTCTTTTTTCATAGCATGAGCGATATGCCACCCAATAGCCTCACCCTCGCGATCCTCATCCGTCGCGATATAGATGGTGCTTGCCCCTTTGGCAAGAGCTTTTATCTGCTTGACAGTAGGAGCATTCTCTTTAGCAACACTATACTCGGGAATGAAGTTGTCATCTTCAACTTTTATTCCAAAACGGGATTTAGGAAGATCACGGATGTGTCCTTTTGAGGCAATAACCTCATACTCTTTTCCTAAAAAGTTCTTAATTGTCTTCGCTTTGGCGGGTGATTCAACGATAATGAGATTCAAAATAGCTATCCTATATATTATGTAAGAAAAATTAAAATTTTGAAAGTCTAGCAGAATTTTTTTGAAGAAGTCTAAAGTATCTTAGTTAATTTGTGCTCAAAAAGTTAAAAAGTTGAAAAATAATCCTTAAACTCTAAAGCTTTTTTAAAAGCAGTCGATACTACTCTTAACAGCAAGGACGCTAAATTTAAAAAGAGCTTTAAGCTCTCTCCCTTAAAGGATTTATTATGGGTTTTAGAATTAATACAAACATTGCGGCATTAAATGCACACACAAATGCGGTAATGAATAATCGCAATTTAGATAGTTCACTCTCTAAATTGAGTTCAGGTCTTCGTATCACAAAAGCATCAGATGATTCATCAGGTATGGTTATTGCGGACAATCTTCGTTCACAAGCTAACTCACTTGGTCAAGCTATTGCTAATGCAAATGATGGGATTAGTATCATTCAAACTGCTGACAAAGCGATGGATGAGCAATTAAAAATCCTCGATACGATCAAAACTAAAGCAATTCAAGCCTCTTCTGATACACAGAATGCATCCTCTCGTGAAGCGATTCAAAAGGATGTTGATAGACTATTAGAGCAACTTGATAATATTGCTAAAACAACTTCATTTAATGGACAATCACTTCTTTCTGGTAACTTTACTGGCAAAGAGTTTCAAGTAGGTGCTTACTCAAACCAAACTATTGGTGCATCTATTGATAATACTCAGTCTTTAGCGATTGGTAATATTACTGCTAAAACTGATATTGCAGCGGTTGGTAATACTGCATCTGGTACTTTAACAGGAGTGCTTGCAAAAGGTTCAAAAACAATAGCTATGAGTGCCGCAGTAGGTGCAGGTATGGCTGTTACTGGGTTAGCTCAAGGTGATACTATTCGTATTGATGGTGTTGGTGATTATACAATTGAAAACATTGATGGTCAAATGTCTACTGGTGGTATTTCAGGTGCTACAATTACTTTAGATAGAGGACTAGAAAAAACTCTGTCTGTTGGTGCAACATTACAACTTTCTTTAGTACAAACAGTAGCTGAAGATTTAAATAGTTTAAGCGCAGCTGCAATCATTCTTGGTGCAGGAGCGATAACTGTTAAAAGTAGTGATATAACAGGTTTTTCAGTAGGTGACAAATTTGATGTAACAACAAGCTTAGGCGAGACAAAAACATTCACAGTGACTACCGTGACAGGAAGCTCTACT
>CAMZLS010000082.1 GCA_947311765.1 uncultured Helicobacteraceae bacterium | reverse complement strand
TTCAACAGATTCTGAAAATGTTATTGTTGCACACCAAAACTCAGATGGGATAAGCCCTAAGTTTGAGTATATAAATGGTTCTCTTGAAAATACTTTTTTAAAGGAAGATAAAGAGCATATCTCAAAAAAACAGGGAACAAGAGAGCATGTATGTGAAATTCTTGAAGGTGGTGTCGAAGCCTTTAAAAAGAGAGAAAGAAAGTATAATATATGAAAGAACACATCCCAAAAAAACTACCCCTAAAAAAAGATATAGAAACAAAAAAGATACTAAAAGCTACTACATCAGATCACAGAGCATTGGCAGAGCTAAAATCTAAGGGGTATTGATAATTAACTTTAAGCCTTAGGTATTGTCTTATAACTATAACTTTCCTATCAGAATATAAAAAACCTAAACCCACAAAACAGCTGGGACATTGCATGAATTTTTTGAAAAAAAATTAATGCTGTGTCCCTCTAAAACAAAACACCCAACACCCACGCCAAACCCAACAAAACAATACAAACTTTTTACAACTCTGACTCTGCTGATTTGATGCTATACTGCAGAAGGCAGAGTATGAATCAAGCCTATGCCATTCCCACGCAGAGCATGGGAATGAGAGAGAGTTAGCCCTTTTGAACTAACTCTTTTTCTCTGCTTACATGTAAGGCTGTCTCAACTTTTTCATGCACTAGGCTTCCTGCCACTTCTGGCTCTTGTAGCATAATGCCATCAGGCACTTTTTCAGAGTGGAGTTGGATAGCTGTTTGTTTGAAGTTTGGTTCACCTGATTTTGGGCAGAACTCGTTTTGGGTGAGTCTGTTTACAAGTTGGGTGTTGAAGTGGAAAGGGACAAAGACTGTTGCTGGTGCTACAGTTTGGGTTACTTTTACTACCACATCTTTTACTTTGCCTCGTGGGCTTGAGAGGCTTATTCTATCACCACTCTTTACATGTAAGAGTGCGGCATCTTTAGGGTTGATATCTACCCACGCCTCGGGAGCGAGATTGTCAAGTATCTCTATGGAGCGTGTTTTTGTGCGGGTGTGCCACTGCTCTACTGTTCTTCCTGTATTTAATATCAGTGGGAAATCAGCGCAGATTGACTCTTTCATAGGGAGCCATGCGGAAGCTATTAAGTTTGCCTTGGCATCTTTTGTTCTAAAGTCTATATTTTCACCATAGAGGCGTTTTGTTCCTGATGGATTTTGCGCATTACACGGCCACTGGATACCGCCATGTTCTTCAAGTAACTCGTAAGTAATTCCTGAGTAGTCACATAGTTGCCCACGACTCACCTCTTTCCATTCATTAAAAGCATCTAGCGGAGTGCTCCAATTTGGGAAAATCAGCTCATTAACTCCCTCAAAGCGTTTGGAAAACTCTACAAAGATATCAAAATCACTCTTTGCACTTCCACGAGGCTCTACTGCCTTATTGGCTCGATTGACACGGCGTTCTGAGTTTGTATATGTTCCCTCTTTTTCTCCCCATGTTGCCGCTGCAAAAACAACATCGGCAATCTGCGCCGTATCGGACATAAAGGCATCTTGCACGACAAGCAGGTCTAATTTTGCTAAGGTTTTACGTAATTTCTCTTGGTCTGTAAAACTAACAAGCGGATTTGTTGCCACGACCCAAAGTGCTTTTATCTCACCTCTATCTATAGCTTCGATAATTTCACCATATTTATAGCCACGCTCTGTCGGGACAATATCCACAGGAACATTTATAATATCCGCGTACTCTTTCGTAGCCTGAATATCTCCGAAATTTCTATATCCTGGAAGCGAAGAGGTAAATCCCGTCTCACGCGTTCCCATCGCATTGCACTGCCCTGTGATACTAAAAGGCCCGGCGCCTGCTCTTCCTATCTGTCCTGTTAAGAGATGTAGATTGATAATAGCACTGACGGTATCTGTACCCATAGCTGACTGATTTACACCCATAGTCCACGCAGAGAGCACAGCCTCTTGTGAAGCGTATTGGCGTGCTAATTCATAGAGAGTTTTTACATCAATGCCTGTAATATTGGCGACCTCCTGAGGCGGATAATCTTGCAAGAACTTTTTCAGCTCTTTAAAACCGTTTGTTTTGGCTTTGATGTAGCCCTCATTTTCCCAGCCCTGCTCTAAGATGATATATGCCAAACCGTTTAAAAGTGCCAAATCGGTTCGAGGCTTCAGCGGAATAAACATATCTGCCATCTGCGAGGTTTTAGAGGCGCGTGGGTCTATCACGATAATCTTTGGCTTTTTTTTGTTTTTTGCAATATGCAATTTCAAGATGGGATGATTATCTGCGATATTTGCACCGATAAGCACGATCACATTGGCATGTTCAAAATCCTCATAGCTCCCTACCGCTCCATCAGAACCCAAAGACTGCTTATATCCCATCACTGCTGATGCCATGCAGAGCGTTGTGTTACCATCAAAGTTATTGGTACGCAGTCCTAGTTGTGCGAGTTTTCCTAAGGTGTAAAACTCCTCTGTAAGCATCTGCCCTGTAGAGATGATGCCGACTGCTTTTGAGCCGTATTTGTTAGCGATATTTTGAAAACTTGTCGCTACTTTTGCGTATGCCTCAACCCAAGAAGCCTCATGTAGCTCCCCTGCTTTGCGGATTTTTGGATGTAAAACACGCTCAGGAGAGTTAAG
>CAMZLS010000081.1 GCA_947311765.1 uncultured Helicobacteraceae bacterium | reverse complement strand
GAGCCTCTTCATTATTAGATGTGGAGGATTTATTAAATTATAAGAAATCCCAAAATTAGTGGTGGGGGGGGGGGGAAGGGGGAATCTCAAGTGTGATGAACGTAAACAAACTACCGATGAAGTATGCTTCCTTCAGTGAATTAATTTCCCTCCGACAGTAACAATATGGTGAGAGGGTTCGTCCCTCAATCAACAAATCACGCAGCTTGAACTCAATACATCCCAATGTGTCCAATTGGTGACACCATTGGGGTAAATTACACTAAAAGAAATTTCAGTTATAAAAAAAGGAATTAAAATGATGAAAGTAAGGAGACAATAAATAGTCTTACAAAGACTATTTATTGGATTAGCGTGCCTCTTTAATAGCTTCTAGAGCTGCTTCATAATTGGGCTCATCTGTCACTTCTGCTACTATCTCTTTATAGACAATTTCACCATTACGATTGATAACAAAAACAGCTCGTGCACTCAAGCCCTTAAGAAGCCCATCAGTCATTAAAACACCATAGGTGCGGCTCACCTCTTTGTCAAGATAATCAGAAACTACACTAAGGTTAGCAATACCCTCCGTTGTGCAAAAACGATCCGATGCAAAAGGAAGATCCATGGAAACAACCGTCGTTTCACAGATGTCTAAATCATTAACATCACTATTAAAACGGCGCGTTTCTGCTGCGCATGTGCCTGTATCAAGAGATGGTACAGTCACGATAAGCTGAATCTTATCCGAAACACCGCCAATTTTTACATCTGCTAAATCTGTTCCTATTGCTGTAACGATAGGTGCTTCATCTCCTACATTGAGGCTTTCGCCTTCAAGATGAACTGTCGTACCTTTAAACATTGTTGTATCCATTTACACTCCCTTAAATAAAAGTGGAAATATTATACACTATTTACGAGAGTTTTGTCTTGAAAAATATTCTTCAGGATGTTTACAAACAGGACATATTGTAGGTGGTTTTTTACCGCGATGCACATGACCACATACCTCACAAATCCATTCCTCTTCGTCATTTTCACTGAGATACTCATTGCCACTTTCAAGGCGTTCTATCAAGGCTTTAAACATATTTTCATGCTCTATTTCGATTTTACCGATAGCTTTGAAAAGACGAGCAGCTTCGTTATGCCCCTCCTCTTTTGCAACTGCTGCAAAGTCAGGATACATGGTTACATTTTCATAACTTTCACCAGCCATTGCTGCTTTTAAATTTTCAAGAGTGTTACCAAATTTCTCACCATCAAGCATAACATTATGTAAGGCAAGTTCTAGCTTGGCATGTGTTTTTTCATTATTTGCCGCGCGTTGGAAATGATCAGCGATATCACGAAAGCCCTCTTTTTGTGCTACTTTTGCGAAGTATTCATATTTATTGCGTGCTTGAGATTCACCAGCGAAGGCTTTTAATAAGTTTACTAAGGTAAGATTGTCAGTGATACACTCCATCTCTTGCTCACAACAGACAAGTGTTCCACCACCAACATTTGATACTTCAACGACATTGCCACATTTAGCACATTTATAACTTTCGTACTGTCTCATAATAACTTCCTTTTTGTTTGATAGGGGAAATATACACTATGCAAACTTAAAGGAAAATTATTATCCTTTAGTATTTTTAATCTTTTTAAATTGCCTATATTAGATCACTTTACATGTAAGCGCTTTAATAATATTTTAAGTTGCTTTTTATCAATTGTAATACTTTTTCCCTCATAAATTTTTTCTTCAAGAAGTTTTACCATCTCGAAAACTTCTCTATCATTTATAAAATTGAGAAGAAAGTTCAATACCGATTTTTCATCACGAATATTGACACTTTTGAAAGTATCCTCCTCTTTCACAAAGCGTTTCCATGGAATAAGCATTATAAATACACCAATCAGCATCCCAACAATTAAGCCGATAAGCCAAAGATAGCTAGGTCCTAAAGAGACTGATTTTGCTTCGTCTTTTACAAAAGAATTTTGCTCATCACTTCGTTCAATTTTAAGAGCTTTTTCTTTTTTTCTTGCTTTACCTTTTATCTTTACATGTAAGGCTTGTGTACTGATAGTGACAATTTTTTCTGTTTTAGGGTTAAAATATTTGACTTGTATAGGTGGTATTGTATAGTCATGTTCTGATACAAATGCCATTTTTTGTTGCCAAATACCACTATAAGTTCCATCTTTTATAGCGCCTTGAATCACGGCATCTTCTTCAAAAATATTGACACCATTAATAAAAGGCTTCAAGGAGCCAACATCTTCAAAATTTCCACTACCTGAAAGCTGAAGTGTTAGATTTACCGCATCATTTGGAGCTGTTTCATTCTTGTCTAAGAGTGCTGCTATTTTAAAATCACCTACTAGATTGACACCTCTTGGGAGTGCCTTCGCCTCTATATCAAGTTCATTTGTAAAAAAGCTTCGCCATTGTAGTCGCGGAAACCATTGACCCCAAGCATCTTGTGAGTGAGCACGCTGTGCAACTTGCAACTGGGCACGCCCAATATGTTGCACCCCACTCTTTTGCGCGGCAACAATATAAGTCACTTCTGTCACACTATAATCACCCTCTTCATAACGCTTGCCTTGTTCTTGTGCTTTTATCCAAAAGTTTTTCAAAAGAGGTGCTGCAAATTTTGAATCTACAGCTTGGGCATTATGGCGTTGCTTGAGTTTTATTGTAAGCTTAAAAGGCTCTCCAACATAAACGCTCGATTTTTCACTCTCCATAGTTAAGACAAAAGGAGAATCCTTAGAGATACTCATCGGTTTTACTGTGAGTGATAACTCTTGAGTAAAAACATCTTTTCCATCTATCTTCACTTTGATAGGCTCAATCTTACATGTAGCCATAGGGTTAAAACTGTAGCTAAAAACTTGCGTTTTTGTGTAGTTTCCATTTACTATTTGCATATTGGCGCTATGTGAACGTGAAAGTATCTTTACTCCACACAGTTTTGAGACAACAGGCTCTTCGACTCTGTTGGCATCTACATGTAAGCGCAGGATTACTGTCTCACCTAAGCTTACAGTGTCGCGACTCAGCTCGGCTCTTACGCCAGCTTGTACGCTAGAATAGACTGCTGCAATTAAAATTAATATTTTACCAAGGCTTTTCATTTTCATCTCTCTTTTTTCTTTGTTCATTATTGAGCTGGTACAGATGCTCTCTTGGTTTTGCATTGAGCATCTTTAACCATTTTTGGGCTTCTCGCTCACTCATTTTTTCGGGGTCTTCTTGCTGAGCAGCTTGTGCTTGTTTAGCTTGCTCTTTTTTCTTTTCTTCAGATTTTTGAGAAGCTTTCTCTTGCTCTTTCCTCTTCTCTTGTTCTTTATCTTTTTGTTCTTTGTTCTGATTTGACTCTTTTTTGCCCTTATCTTTTTGCTCATCAGATTTGGACTTTTTATCTTCTTGTTTTTCACCATCTTTTTGATCTTGATTTTTCTGATCTTTCTCTTTTTGGTCACCATTTTTATCTTTTTCAGATTTCTTTTTGTCACCATTTTTGTCTTTTTTTAGATTTTTATCTCCATTTTTATCATCTTTATATTGCTCTTCTTTTTTTATTTTTTCTAATTTCTTTTGAGCTTTTTTCATGTTATCTTTAGTGTCAGAGTCATCGTGTATTTTTAATGCTTTTTTATACGACTCAACTGCTTTTTTTAAAGATTCTAGGTCACCTTGCATGTAGCAAGAGTTTCCAAGATTATGCAAGGCTTTAAACTCTAACTCTTTATCTTTACTATGCACCTGCTCATACCCCACAGCCGCAGCTTTGTAGTTACCCCTTTGATAATCTGCATTTGCTAAGTTGTAGTGACTTTGAGGGGTATTATGTGACTGAAGATACTCGCCATAGAGCTTAGAACTCTTATTAAAATCTTCACTTTCATAACTCGTCTTGGCATTTTCTAGCATTTGAAAATCCAATAATCCAGCCTGAGCATCGCTTACATGTAAGCCCAAAAGCAACAAGACAAAAGCATGTGGCATAACAAGCCTTTCACGCTTGCTCATAGATGAAGTAGCTATCAAAAACAAGAACATAGCTAAACCCAATGGATAATAAAATAGAGCGATATATAGTGTCACTTCTTCCTCTTTTAATTCACGCTTTTCAGTCTTGGCTTGAATCTCACGAAGCATAGCTTTTATATCATCAGAGCTTGTTACTGACTCGATATATGCACCGCCAGTTTGTAGGGCTAACTCCTTAATTGCACTATTGAGCTTACTTACGATAATCTTGTCATGCTGCTTAATAAATAAACCATCTTTGAGCTTAATTGGCGCGCCTTGAGGCGTTCCTACACCTAAGATAAAGATACGGATTCCCTCTTTTTTTGCTAGTGCAATCTCTTCAGAAAAATCCTGCTTATCCGCACCATCAGTTAAAATAAGCAGATAACGATTATCATCTTCACTGAGTGCCCCTTTTGCAGAAGTGAGCAGTCTTATAAAGTCTGTTCCTTTTCCTGTGATAGAGCCTGTACTGACTTGTTTAAGTAAAAAACGCACCGCTCTATGATCGAAACTCAAAGGTGAAACAAGATAGGCATCTTTTGCAAATGCCATCACACCTATACGCTCTTGAGGTGAAGACTTAAGCAGGTCAAGCACCTTTTTCTTTGCTGCCTCAAGTCGTGTAGGATAGACATCTTGTGCCAACATAGAGTCAGAAATATCCAAGGCAACCATAATATCTGAACTTTTTGCCTTGACTTTCACCTTGCCATCTTCGATAACAGGTTGCGCTAAGGCGATAATTATCAGAGCAAACATAATAAAAAACAGGGCATTTCTCGCACGCATAGTTAAGGTATTGCTATGAACTTGTAGCTTTTGTAAAACTTCTTGAGAGAAGTATTTATTGTGTTCTTCTTCTCCTGAAATAAGGAAAAAGAACAAAATTGTCAATGCTGGTAGCATCAGATAGAGAAACTCAGGATGTAAAAAACTCATAACCACCCCTTCTTATTTCGTAGATAAACAAAAGCCAAAAGTGATAGAAATCCTAAAAAGAGCGGATATAAGTAATAGTAATGCAAGTAGTTATAACTCTCGCGCTCTATCTCTGATTTTTCAAGCTCATCAATTTTAAGATATACCTCTTTTAACTGCTCTGCACTATGTGCACCAAAAGCTACTCCACCCGTCTCTTTGGCTATGGTGTTTAGAACCTCAGCATTATATTCACCTCTTGCACCTATGCCGATTGGATAAATTTTTACACCCTCTTTTTTTGCAAGTTCTATAGCAATATCAAGTGGAATTTTCCCCCCTGAGGTATTATGTCCATCAGTAAGTAAGATAGCGATTTTACTTTTAGCCTTAGAATCTTTTAAGAGATTGACGCTCTGGGCAATAGCTTCATAAAGTGCTGTGTATCTTCCTGCCATTCCTATATAGAGTTGCTTAAGAATGCGACTTAAAATCTTTTGATCATACGTTAAAGGTGAAGCTACAAAAGAGTACAGTCCAAACACAACCAAACCAAGGTTATCGTTGTTTCGCTCTTTGATAAAATCTCCTACAATTGACTTCACCACATCAAAACGATTTGCCCGAGGATTATTCGGATCAAACCCTTGCGCACTCATAGACTGACTCACATCAAGAACCAAGGCAATATCATAACCCTCTTGTGGGTCAAGCATCACCTCTTCATCTTTAACTGGAGACATTAAGGCTAGAATCATCATAACAATTCCGAGCCACTTGAGTATAAAAAGAAGCTTTGACTGTGCCATAGTTTTTTTTGTAAACTGTGTGGTATGCGGGAAGTAGATAGAGCTTAAACGCATCTTACATAGACTCTCACAAGCGATAAAAAACCCAATAACAAACACTATCTTTGGAAATTCAAAATAGAGACCATCAAACATCAATCATCTCCAGATAAATATTAAAATAGCCCTTAGCCTCATCGTCTATAGCATCAACTGATTTTTTATATTTGTAAGGGGCTAAGCGTGATAAAAGATTCTCATATGTCTCATGCTGACGCTCTCCATCTTGAGAAAAGGTATAGCCATATTTTGTGATAGCATAGGCTGCATTTTTGGGATGAGAAAAATCTATATTTTGTAAACGCTCGAAGTGCTCTTTTCGAGTGGTGTAACGATTTTTTTGACTCCAATACCTCCAAGCGAAAAATGCAAGGGCTAAAAGAATAATAAGACCTAGAGCAATAAGAGCCGAGAGATAATAGAGTGAATAATCACTTATCTCTACAAGTGGCTTGATATCATGCAAAGGAATATCAGGAGCACTAGGAAGTGGCTTAGAGAGTGGTAATTTTGGTAATTTTGAAATATCCATTTATCTCCCCTCAAAGAGACGACGGAGCTTCACACTTGCTACATCGTCTGTATATATTTTTGTAAAATGTACCTGATCTTTACGAAAACGCTCAAACAGTTTACGGTCATGCTCTGCCACTTTTTGCGCATAAGCATTTACACTACTGCGGTTAAAATCACCCTCTAGCATCTGCCCTGATTCTGGATCACTTAGTGAGCTAAAACCCATCACTGGAGGATTTTCTTCTAATTTATCACGAACAATTACCGCAATAACTTCATGTTTTTTCGCCAAAAGACGAAAATCAGGTATCTCGAAAAAGTCACCTATGATAATAAGCAGTGATTTTCTTTTAAGACGTTTATAGAGAGTGTCTGCCATCATTTTATAATCTGCTTTTTTATTTAAAGCATCAAATTCTAAAATAGACTCTACATACTTTTGCACTGCAAACATCTTTTTACTAGGCTTATCATTTTGATACATCTTATCAGCAAAGATATAGTGACTCAACAAGTCGCCATTGCGTAAAACTGAGAAACTAAGCAGCGCAACAAGCTCCGCAATAGTCTCTTGTTTGAACTTCTTACTTCCAAAGTGAACGGAACCATTAAGCATAGATGCCATCACTACATTTAACTCTCGCTCTTCACGAAAAATTTTGATGTAGGGACGCTGCATCTTCGCGGTAACATTCCAATCAATATGGCGAATATCATCTCCGTGATTGTATTCACGCATCTCGATAAAATCGTAACCCTCGCCTTGAAAGATAGAAGGATTGTTTCCCACCATCTCTGAAAAGACTTGTCGGCGTGCGCGGACAAGGATTTTTTGAAGCTTTGACATTAGGGGATAGGCACCGCTTTGAGTACATTTTCTATAATCTGGTCAGTTGTGATACCTTCTGCTTCTGCTTCATAGCTCAAAACGATACGGTGGCGCATCATATCTTTGGCAATATAAGCGATATCAACAGGTGTTACAAAATCTTTGCCACGAAGATATGCCATCGCTTTAACGGCCTTGAACATATCAATACTTACACGAGGAGAAGCACCAAACTGAATATGCTCTTTCATCTCTTTTAAACCATAGTTTTCAGGATTACGCGTAGCTTGAACAAGTTCAATAATGTATTTTTCGACCTCTTCATCTACATGCACTTCAGAGACTGCTTGTTTGAGTGCTTCAATCTCTTCGAGTGTTACGACAGCTTTTATTGTTTCACTCTGTTTGTTGGCGATACGTCTTGCTATCTCTAACTCTTCTTCTTGCGTGTTATAGCCAATATTAAGCTTCATCATAAAACGGTCTAGTTGCGCTTCTGGAAGTTGATAGACACCCTCTTGTTCTATTGGATTTTGCGTAGCCATAACAAAAAATGGAGGAGTAAGTTTAAAACTCTCTTCACCAATAGTCACTTGACGCTCTTGCATCACTTCAAGCAGTGCTGATTGTACCTTTGCTGGTGCACGGTTAATCTCATCTGCAAGGAGAAGGTTTGTAAAAATTGGACCGTGTTTGATTTTAAACTCATTACTCTTAGGATCATAAATCTCTGCTCCTAAAATATCTGATGGCAACAAGTCAGGGGTAAACTGAACACGCTTAAACCCAAGACCCAAACTCTCGGAAAGTGCTTTAACTGTAGTTGTCTTAGCAAGACCTGGAATACCCTCTATAAGAATATGCCCTTCACATAAAAGACCGATTAATAATCCGTCAATCATCTTATCTTGACCAACTACTACTTTTGAAATTTCTGATTTTATTGCTTCTATTTTTTTATACATGTAATACCTCTAAATTGATAAGCGAAGTGTACTCCTTAGAGGTAAATGTTTGTTAAATTATTCTTGTACTTGATGAATAGCTAGAGCAGGATAAGCGAAGGAGAGATTGTTTTTCTCTAGTATCTCTGCAATAGCTTTAAGATAAACTCTGAAAAAATCAGGGTTTGCATAATTTATATTCTACATCTTGATGTATCATTTTATAACAACCCTCAAATGTGCTAACAAGTTGATATATTTCTATAGAATCATCTGCCATCTGAAGATCTAGCTCTTTACCATCTTGACTAACTCCATAATGAAATGGAATATGCTCTTCCTTTCCACCATATATTGTCACTACCCTTTTAAAGCCACTACCATCTTCTTTAAAATCAAAAATTTCTGTATATGCACCATTAATTGGGATATATTTCCATGACCCTACTATACGTTCATACCCAAATAGTGTTGCGTAACCAAAAAAACCAAGTTCAGTATTTTTTCTCAATGAGTTATCAATAAAACTTAACGTCTCGTATTTACAAAACTGTATTTCTTTTTGTGTTGATTTTTTAAGAACACTAAAGCAGTTAGTATTTGATTTTATATATATATAATGTTCAGTATTATTATTTTCATCAATAATATTTAGCACATTACCATCCTCGCTTACACCATATTGTGGATAAACCTTTCGATATATTCTTCCACGTTCATAAATCATAGTCCCATCTATATTAAAAAAATTATTTTCTTGGTAGTTCAAACCAGTTCTCCATATTCCCAAAATCTTATGACCACCAAAATATACATCTTCTCCATAGTATCCCGCATCATTACGACTAAGATTAGAGTTATTTGAACAAGAAGACTTAGTATCTTCACCGCATCCAGAAACTAAAAAAATAATTATAAAAAGTAAAATACTTAAAAGTGTCTTACTTGTAAAATTTATTAATCCCACCATTGAGTTGTCCTTTGTGATACTGAAAATCCCATATCAAAACGTTGAGAGGAATTCTGTCTAAGCTTACACACCCTAACAGTATAAAGTCCTGCGGGCTGATTAGTATTTATAATTTGGTACCCTTGTGTATCTTCTGAAGTGCTTTCAACAACAGAACCATTTGAGTTAATCAGTTCTAAGCTATAGCTATTTGGTATATTACTCAATGTTGTGGCATTAGTAATATCATTAAGCCAAGAAATAACTATCCGTTGATCTCTTCCATCATATAATTGAGTTTGCCAATTAGTAAAGCAGTTGTTATTATAATCAAACTGGCTTGGATTAGTACCACTAAATGGCTCTGAAGGATTTGCATCATACCAATAACCACTATTAGTATTTTGCCAAGTCATTGTAAAAAGATCAACCCCACCTTCACCTACTTCATCTCTTGTACCTGCAATTGGGTCTGAAGCACCAGAAATAACTAAAGCTTTGACCATAGCTGCACTACTTCTCCAGTATGACCCACGAGACATAGCATCTGCAGCCATAGCCGCAATCCATGGAGTTGCAAAACTTGTTCCAGAATCTTCATTAAAGAGTTCATGACAACTATCATCACCTACAATATCAGCACAATGGAAATGTTCTCCTGGTCCAGACACTTCAGGTTTTTGAATAGTCCTATTTCCAATTATAGTCTCAGGATTAACATTGCTTGAAAAGTTCGACCAACTTAAAGTACCAGCTACAGCATCTCTCCCGTACGAACCTACAGTAGTAATATTAAAAGCTTTTGCTGGAGATAAAACGTGATTGTCTGGATTCAGTTCATCCAATTTATTACCAGCTGATACAAATACTGGAATTGTACGATTATTAAATGCATGGTGATCAAATGCAACATCAATATTTTTGTATGATAAGGTATTATCATTATAGTTATTTAAACTATATGTTTCAATATTTATATTTCCCATAGCAGTTGGTAAACGGCTATCTACATCACTGCTATCTCTAGCATGATCATTACAAAGCAAATTCACTTCATTAGCAACTGTACTAAGAATTCCAGTTATAATTCGTGTATGATACCCTGCACCTGTGTCCTCATCGTTAAGGTTTCCTACTTCTTGGCAAGCTCCTGTTGTTGCAACATAGCCATAATACAAATCATTTCCATTATTGGGGCAATGTGCATCTGAGTAATAAATAGCAATATTTTCACCTCTAGTATTTGGAAAGTAATCATTCCATACTCCATGCATTTGTGTTATAGAAACTCCTTGTAAATATCCATTACGACTATTATCCCACTCTGCAGCAGTATTTGATGGTGTTAATTTACTATGGATATCATATGCGTTAATTGCATCTCCAGCCTCTTTAAGAAGCTTTGCTAGTTCATGTTTATCAAGATTAATGCTCACATAATCAGACGTAGAACTTAATAAAGCGTTTATTTTCTTATTATTTTTTAAAATTAAAGTAATTTTTTTAATATTTTTCTGACGCTTCTCTTCTCGAAGTCTCTTTTTTTCTGCAAAAAAGAACTCTTGTGCAACCATATACTGAGCAATAGAATCATCAATACTTTTTTCACCATTTAAAGTATATGACGATTTGTTAGTATCTAAATTAAAAGTATATGTTGCTTGTGCGTTAATATATTTGTTATTTTTTGTATATGTAAAATCATTTACATCATCACTAATAAAAAGGTCAACTGCTATATTTATTGTTTTATTATCCAACAATACTTTTAGTAATTTTGTGGACACTTTATTGGCAACATCCTTAACTTTATATTTTTCATTTAACTCTAATAAAAAAACATCTCTTTGTGCGATATCTAAGGATACATTCTCAAAAGTTTTTGCTTTTGCATTAAGTACATTTTGGTTATCAGCTATCGCATTACACTGCAATGATATCAATAGGACAAAAAGTGCCCCCCCCCATTTTAGTAGATTTCATTTTAACCCCTTATATATTTATTATGATATAAAATCACATAAATACTTTAACATAACTAATATTATTAATTACTAAAGAGCCACTTGCAAATTCAATAACCAGAAGTAGCTAGTTTTCTTTATAGCCATTTTTAAGATTTAAAAAATGCCTTAAGTTTATTTATTGTGTATTCTATAATTAAATCTACTAGCCCATTCCAGTATCAAGAACACTTTTTGCTTAACCCTATAAAAAGGGGCAAGAAATGGGTAAATAATTATTAGAAATTTTTATAGCAATAAGTATGGTGCTAGGTGTTGTATATGTAATATGGTCGAATAAAAAAGGCATTCAACACAAATTTATTTAAAAAGACTGCTCTTGTACTTGATGAATAGCTAGAGCAGGATAAGCAAAGGAGAGATTGTTTTTCTCTAGTATCTCTGCGATTTTATACATTACATCCTCTTTGGTTGCTAACCACTCATTCCAGACAACAGAGCGAGAGTAGCAGTAAATCAAGATATCTATACTTGAATCTGAAAATTTATCCATATAGACAAGCATAGTACGCTTGACACCTCTATAGTCTTCTCTTGAGACTAAGCGGGCGTAACGTTCTGGGGCGAGTGTTTCTTGATTTGAGTTTGCTATATCTTTATGCTCGATTAACATCTGGCGTATCTCATCAATAGCTTTTTTTATATCCTTAAAATCTGACTCATAAGTCACACCAATGTGCATTTTGATACGGCGACCAAGAAGGCGTTTGCTCCAATTTCTCAGTCCATTATCCACAAGTTTAAAGTTAGGAATGGCAATCATAGCATTGTCAAAGGTTCGTATAGTTGTTGCGCGTAAGCCAATTTCAACGACTGTTCCCTCATAGCCATCTACCGCTATCCAATCACCTTGTTCAAAAAGGTCACCCATCAAAATAGAGACAGAACCGAAGAAATTTGCAATAGTATCTTTGGCCGCAAAAGCAACGGCAAATCCACCAATTCCAAGACCAGAAAGGATAGCACTTAAATCAACATCAAAAAGATTTAAAACCACAACTAAACCGATGATATAGATAAAAATATTGAGCACACGCATAGCAAGGTTGATAACCTCATGACGCAGATACTCTGAACGCCTAAACTGCTCTATCTTGAGTGTTGCTACCGCGCTGATAAGTTTTTGCACAAGATAGGTAATCAAGACAGTATAAGCGATACTAAAACTCAAACGTATCCACGGTGCATCCATAAAACCTGCATATATCTTCACCACAACATCAATACTCACAACGATAACAATAAGACTTACCACACCAGAGATACTATTTATAATAAAACTAATATCATCAGATTTTTCAAAAAAGTTTTTCAAAAATTTACCAGAGAGGAAAACTACCAATTTTCTAGCGAAATACAAGACAAGTAAAAAGAAAAATATAAAAATAATTTTTGCACTATCTAAACCACTCCAAGAGATATAAGTATTGAGTTTACTTCCATATGTGCTTGTGTTAATTTTATACCCTAGCGATACCAAGCCAAAAGAGGAGAGTTTTACAGCATCATACAGAGGTGATTTAAAGCGTACAAGCTCTGAACTTATCATATTGTGAATATTTAAAACTGCCTGATTTTCGATAAAATTGGCACGAATCTTTTGTGTCATTTCACTTGTATCACCACTTTGCTTAAGAAAATTATATTTTTTTATATCTATTGTCTCATCTTTTTCATGGCGAGAGGCTACAATGGAATCTATACGCTTATCAAACTCTTTTTTTGTATTGCTCTTTGTTGCAGTTTTTACTGCTTCAAAGGTCTCTTTGATGTTTTGTAGAAGAAGATAAGTATTTCGTTTTAGCTTATCTCGAAGGTAAGCTCTTGTGTTACCGCGTTGTTTATTTATCTTCATGCGTCTCTCTAGGGTAGAGACTGCAAGCTTATAATCTTTTGTCCCTTTGAAAACATCCATATCTTTTGAGATAAGCGCCAAGAAAAAGGTACGATAATCACGGTTTTGCTCATTCATTAATTTTTCTACACTACTAGAAGTCATATTTTTATCTAAAAACTGTGTCTCTATCTCTATCTGTTTAGCGATAAAATCACCAAAGATATCATCAGCGGTGAGTGGAGTTTGTAAAAATGTAAAAAAGAGCACAAAAGAGTAGAGTAGAAATTTTGTCATATTCTTGCCTATAAATTAAATAATTGGGTATTATACTCTAAAGGAAATTATAATGTCACTTCGCCTCTCAGTTATCATCATATCACTAAGTCAAATCGCACTCCTTGCTTCATCTCTTGATATCTACTCTGATAGAAGTTTTTATACCTACGAACCCAAAGAGAGTTTTATAGGTTTTAATACAAACTTAAAAGCTAAAAATTCAGAAGGTTCCTTGGGGCTTATAAGAAGAAATAGTTGTAAGACAAAGAGTAGCCTATGCACACAATACACTCATCTACAAGGCTTACATGTAAGGCTTGATAGACTCAAAAAAGAGCAAAATATCTTAGATACCATCATCTCCCAATACGCTCCAGATACAAACATAGATGCTCAAAATACCATAAAAACAGCAAGCACAATCGCTTCACGTATGGCAAAAATAGCCCAAGAGAGTCAAAATCTTCAAAAAGAGATACAAAATGCAAGTGCTCTGTTTTCCAAACATGCTCCAAGCAAAGAGCCTCTCTTTTATGCAGATATACCAAAATCCAAAGTACAACTCACTATCAACCGCGGACTCTACTTCCATAGTGAATATCTTTTGGATATGGACAGCTCAAAACTGCAACACTCACTCCTTTTAAGCAATGCCTCTGGCATAGATATAGAGGCAGAAGAAGTGAGACTTTTTGCAAAACCAGCAGGCTATATCAGCGCACCAACACAGTTTTATCCTAGAAAAATTCGTATTGCACAAGCACAGATGAAAGCCAAAAGAGCTGTGCGACAAGATATGGTGCTAATGGCAGCGGCTCCTGCTCCTGTTGCTGAAAATAGCTACCATGTAAAAAAACTAGAGACGCGAAGCTACCACCTCAAAAATCTTACTCTCGCTTCAGATGCTAAAGAGAAAAAACTTCCTCTTGATAGCGAAAAGCTCACTATCAACACTACACTCACTTGGCACCCTTATAATAGTAGCAATGTATATAAAACAGCAAGTTTCACTCCAAAACAGACCATAGAGTCACGACAGTGGAAGGTACGTCACAAAGGACAACTCATAGAAAATGCCCCAATTCGCAAGGATGGTACAAAGATTTTACTCAATGTTGCTATAGATTATGATATGGAAACAAAAAAAGAGACTATCCATGAGTTTTCTCAAGACAAGAGTATCTTTAGCTCTGCAAGAGTTAAAAAAGAGGGCTTTAGACTCACTCTCACAAATCGTTCTGATAAAGATAAAAAAGTTATCATCACAGAACGCATCCCACTCTCAACACAAGAAGAGATAGAAGTAAGCCTTGAAAAACTAGATCTTCCTTATAAGTATGATACAAAAACGGGTAAGCTTACCATCATAGCCGATATCAAAGGCAATACAAGTAAAAAGATGAATGTTATTTATACGATAACATATCCTGAAAAGATGAAGATTTATTATTGATTTGAAAAATAGTAAATCGCACCACCTATAACTAAAGCACTAAGAACCGCAAAAGTTATCTTAATAACACTATATGGTCTCTCTCCGCTTATCTCTCCATTTCTTCCATTGATGATATAGCTATATACTTTTCCATCAAACTTGAAAGCAGAGGCATAGACTGGGAGGAGTATATGCTTGAAAGTGATATTGAAAAAGTCGCTATTTAATGAGCTTATCTCTTGTCTATCGCCTCCTATTTGGCGTTTGACTGCCTCTCGTATGTGATATGTCATAGTTGTTTTAGCACTTTTAAGTCCATCATCTAGCTCTACCGAATAGACCTCACTCTCATAGCCACTTAAAAATCCTTCATCATAATCGACTAAGTTTTTCAAATCCCAATTATACGAAGCATTTGTTTGTGAATTCGTAGCAACCACTAAAACATCATCAAAATTTTTGCTTAACTCTCCGCTGACACTACTCCAGCGTATCTTTTCAACTCGTCTTGTTTTGCTTACACCATTTTCTGTATAGCTCTCACTCACATAGTAAGCATCACCCCTACGCCCACTATAACGGCTATGAGTATCTGCATCATAGGTCCAGTACGGCACAAATATTCCCTCTAAGGTACTATCTTCTGCACTATACTCTTTGAGTTTATTTGGAGCAAACCATCGCCCTTTGAGCCACTCTTTGAAAAGTATTTTTGCTTTTTTCTTATCTATGGCAAAAGGGAGCAGTGCTTGGGGTTTTATCGGTCTGTAGCGTGAGACTTCATTGACAACTGCACTGCCACAAAAAGGGCACTCTGAGGCGTGGATATCTTCACTTAACTCAAAAGTTGCCGCACAAGTCGGGCATTTTGAGCTTGTTATCTCACTTGGATGTTCACTGAAATTTTTTAGCTCTTGGAGTGCTTTTTCATAATCTTTCTCTACAACTTGAGAAAAAGCTCTCTCTATCTTATTTACATGCGAACAGTAAGGGCAAGTAAGCTCACCAGTAGCTACGGAGTAGTTGAGTTTCGCGCCACACTGCTCGCAAGGAAATATATACTCTTTTTTCATAACTAGCTCGGTATCGGTGGTGGCATAGAGCCGAAAAGAGTGCTAAGATTATCTACATCTTGCGCTTTCTCCCAGCCACTCATCCCCTCGCGCCACGCAAGAGTCTCTTTTTCTATCTCCCCACTACGAATCGCTGTTTTTATCTGCTCTATCGTCATCGGGCCTTTGGATGCTCCGTTTATAGCGAAGTGGTAGGTTTGTGCTTTGGGAATTGGTGGTGGCGGCGGCGTAGCGTGCGATTGAGGCTGTGAAGCGTTGTTCGCGCCTAAAGAGTTTGCCATCTGCTGTGCCATTGCAAAACCCATACCCATACCCATAGCATCACCTGCTGCGCCGCTGCCTGAGCCTGAACTGCTCAAAGCCTCGGCTGCTTGATACTTGAGATAATCATCAAGGTTGCCCGTTAGTCCCATGCCTGTGCGTTTATCGAGTGCCTCTTCGACTTTTGGTGGGAGGGAGATATTTTCTATCAGAAGTTTAGTGAGTTCCAGCCCATATGCACTAAATTCTGGAGAGATTTTCTCCTCTACAAACTCACTCATCTGCTCATAGTTAGCAGCCAAGTCCAAGATAGGGATATTTGCCTGTCCTACGATAGTGGCAAAGCGTGAAACGATAAGATTTCGCAGTTGGTCGCTCACCTCATCAACAGTAAAATACCCATCAGTTCCCACTATCTCTTTTAAGAAAGTTTCAGGCTCTTCTATCTTGATACCATAAGTACCAAAGGCGCGGATACGTACAGGTCCAAACTCTTTATCTCGAAGCATAAGAGGGTTTTTTGTGCCCCATTTAAGATCCACAAAACGGCGAAGATTAAAGAAATAGACCTCCGCTTTAAAAGGGCTGTTAAAAGCGTGATCCCAGTGATTAAGTGTTGTCATTATCGGCATATTTTGCGTCTCTAGCTCATAGATGCCTGGCTCGAAGATATCTGCTATCTCCCCTTCGTTGACAAAAACTGCCACTTGTGACTCACGTACAGTCAGCTTTGCTCCATGCTTTATCTCATTGCCATAACGCTCAAAACGGTACACCATCGTATCATTGGAGCCATCAGTCCACTCAATAACATCAATAAACTCACCCATTATTTTATCAAAAAATCCCATGCTACGCCTCCTTAGCTATCTCTTTTGATTTGTCTAAACGCTCTTTGTGCACCTGAGTCGCTACAAGAGCATCTTTGAGCTCTTGTTCTAAACCTACTAGTTCTGCTTCAGCTTTCGCACGAGCTTTTTTGCCCTCATCAGCTATCATAATACCATCTTCTATGGTCTCAATAAGAAGCTTATTGGCAAGCTTAATACTCTCTATATCAAAAACACCACGCTCTGCAAGTTCTCGCGTCTGACGATTTGCCTCTTTGAGGTTTTTCGCATTGGCTTCTAAAAGCTCGTTGGTTAAGTCCATCGCCTCTTTAAGCACACCACCTGCTTTTTGATTTCTGTAAATCGTAATCGTCTGTGCGAGTTGATTTTTCCATAGTGGCACGGTATTTACAAGTGTTGAGTTTATCTTGTTTATCAAGGTTTTGTCATTATCTTGAACAAGGCGGATAGATGGAAGTGCCTGCAGTGCCACTTGGCGAGTCAGCATCAAGTCATGTACCCGTCTCTCAAAATCATCACGAGAAGCGCGTAAGTCTTTGAGCTCTTGGGCTTCAAGCATATTGTCACTCTCTGTGGCTTTTGTCTCTAAAAGTGGTATCTCTGTGCTATCAAGATGCTCTATCTTCTTGCCACCAGCGACGATATAATTTTCTAGCTCATGAATATAGTTGAGATTTGCATCATAGAGGCGATCAAGAGATTCTATATCATTTAAGAGTGTCCCTTTTTGCTTCTCTAGTTCATCTGTTATCGCCTCTATCTGCTCTTTTGTATCTTCATATTTTTCCAAAAACATGACAAGAGGCTTAGCGCGACCTAAGAGTTTGTCAAAAAAACTGAGCTTCTTATTTGGATCAAGCGCGGCAACATCAAAACCTTTGATAGTCGCTATCATATTTAATAGCGGTCCACTAGCCTCTCCTAAATCTTTGCCCTTAACGCCCTCAAGCATAGCCGATGAAACTGTCGTCAACTCCTCTTGGGCATCTGCTCCAAAATGGATAATAGACGCGCTTGAACTTAAATCTATCTTCTCTACCAAAGCACCTACTGAGTGCTCGTCTTGAACTTCTATTTTCTCTAACTCTTGTTTCATTTCCACTATGCTACTCCTCATTTTGTAGTCGTTTTTTCATCACCGAAAGCTTGATATCCAAGCTCACCATATCCTCATCTAAAAGCTTCTCGTACTGTGTATCGAGATTTTCAATGCTTACATGTAAGGTCTCTAAAAAAGATGTTTTCATACTCTCTGACTTGCCTCGCTTGTCTAGTTTGACAAAGGTTTCACACATCTGTCTGACTTCACCAAGATAGCTGACAAGATATTTTCGAGCCCTATCATAATCATCAGGCTCCTCTTCGATATGTTTAACCATCTTTTCAAAGGCTAAGGCGGTAGTATTTATCGCATCTTGAATGTCTCCGCCCTCTAACTCTGTTGCATTTTTTTTGATAGCGTCAATATCTTCTCTTGCCTGAATTAAGAGTTTCATAATCCGTTCTGCAGATTTTGAGGTCTCATACCCATCAATCTTATCTTCACGCGGATCAAAACCATAATAAAGATACCAACCCAAAAGCACACTCAATCCAAGCATTAAAGCAGGAAAAAGAGAATATTCACCAAAGCTAGCGCTATAGACCGTAGAGAGAGCAAGAAGTGAGCCAGCTATGGTTTTAAGGGGATATTTTGGTGCTTTAGCATATTTCGAGTCATTATAAATCTTCTCAAGCGCCAAGCCACGTCTTAGCAGAACAAAAGCAAGCACATAGGTGGCAAAAATCGCTAAGGTGCTTATAAAGTAAAAACTCTCAGCCTTTGCCAAAGCCTGAACACTTAAAGAGAGATAATTCACCCCGACAAGCAGAAGCAAAACCCCACTTAAAGCAGGCGTAGCAGTGACAAACTTTTTTTTCTGCTTATCAGGAGTGTAACGAGAAGCGCTTGTAAACTCTTTTTTAGAGGGCATGACGAATCCCATCGCAAGCAGTAATAAGCAGTGCGCTATAAAGCAGTAAAAACCCAACGCTTATGCGTATCCATTTTGGCATAGAAAAGTACCTCACTCTTTTTAGGTAGTATTGTAGCCAAAAAGAGTGGCAAATAAAGAGATAAGTGCCAAGAAAGTTATTTCTTGAAATATTTAAATTCATAGGGATTTGCTAGTGTAGTTACAGAGAAGTTCTAAAGTTTCTTAAAGTAAAAAGTTTAAGACTTTCGCTTTTTAGTAATTTTACTTCATTAGAAAAGCCTTGTTTTGATATTAAAATAAAGATATCAGCATCCATCTTTACATGTAAGGCATCTTCTTTGAGTTTATTAAGAAGATTTTTTTTGATTTTAGAGTTTGTATATTTGCAAGAACCTACGATAATTTTGCCAGATGTAGTTTTGGCAAAGATATCTATCTCTATATTTTTATCCCAATAGCTTCCCATCTCGACAATGGGATCGTCTGTGAAGTTTTCTCTTATAAAGTCTTGTGATAATAGTATAAAGGCTTGTTCCATAAACTCTTGTTTTCGATTTTCAAAGCGTTTTTCAAACTCCTCATAATCTCCCTCAGCTATTCCCTTAAAAAGTGGCGAAACAAATCCAAACCAAAAACGCATAAAAGGGCTAACAAAATGGAGTTTATCAGAAACAGTATTCTCTTCAACCCAAGAGTGTGAAATTTTTCGTGAAACTTCACGCTCTAAAAGTCCAAAATGACAGAGTTGATTGATAACATGTTTGCCATCATCCGCAGAGAGTTTGGCACGCTTAAGAGCAGTGTGTGCTTGAGCATCACCAATAGCAAGACCCGTTAAAACAGAGTGATAGACGCTATCACCTCGCGTTTTTTCAATGATATTACCATGAATAAAATGATACTCATCTAAGATATGTTTTTTGATAGAGTACAAAAGAGGTTTAGAGGTATCTATCTTGACACCCATACCGCCAAAAACAGCGAAGCTTTCAAAGGCCTCTTGCATAGTTTTAGGCTGATTTTGCGTACAAAAACTATGAAACATCTCTAATTGACTAGACACCATTTACTCGCAATGCTTTTGAGTTTCCAACCATCAGTTCGATAGATAAGTATATTCGTCTCCAAACGCTCTCTTGGCGGTATTCAAGATTGTGCTCTTTACAAATATTTTTTACGATAGGTTGCATTTTTTGATAAAAGCTGTGTGGCATATTTGGGAAGAGGTGATGCTCTATTTGATAGTTTAAAAAGCCATGCGCAAAGTCGATAAGGTCAGTTCCTGTGTTGTAGTTTACGCTTCCCATAATTTGACGGAGGTAAAATTCACCTTGAGATTTATGTGGTTCATTAAACATATAGATATCTCCAGCAGAGTGGTTAGGAACAATCACTAAAAAGGAGTGAAGATTGGCAAAAACTTCTGCCATGACTAAGATAATAAAAGCGTTGAGTACCGCTTCCATTCCAAGTGGAAAGAAGAGAAAGGGAAGAATAACAAACTGGATAATTCCATAAGGAAGATAGTAATTTTTCCACAATTCTAAACCATTTTTTGTAAAAGGGCTCATCTCATAATCATATATTTCTGGCTCTTTGCGTTTGCGACGCTCTTTATTTTCTAAAATTCGTAAAGTATTTGGGGCGTAATAAGTATATTTCCATGTTGTTGCAAAAGCATAAACGATAGCGTAGCGTAGCCACATTGGGATTTTAGATTTTACAAGCCATTGGAGGTTTGCTTCCACATTATCAGGGTCATCTAATTCACCTAAATGGTAGTGGTGCATGATATTGTGCTCATATTCCCAAGCCTCAGGCTTAATCCAATCAGACCAGTGGATAAAACGTCTCCAACCACGCGCATAACCCGCTTTTGTATATTTGTGAGGGATATTTGGCACCTTATCGTAAGCACCATGCAAGATAGGGTGTGTAACATTTGCCCATCTTGCCACATTTCCAACACCAATAAGTATAGCTGCAATAAGAGCAAAAGACCAAAATACAAAACTATTTATTTCTAAAAAGCTAATAACAAAAATGATAAAAAATCCACTCAAAGTAGCGCCTCTTCCCCAGCGTTCAAGTTTGAGTAAATGTTGAAAATCTTCCCAATTTACAGGGTCTAAATTCTTTTTTATAGCTTCAATATCTTCTTGAAGTTTCCCCTTGTCTATATCTTCATACGGTGTATATGTATGTGCCATCGCTATCCTTTATATAATGCTTTGTTAATAATTGGATAATTATATAGTATAATACTTAAAATTCATCTGTCAAGTTTATTTGGATTTAAATGAAAAATTACTGATGCAACCATAATTATATACTACAATATTGTGGTTATAGCAATAAAAAAAGAGATTTAGAGGTAGGTTTTGGCAAGAGAGTGTCTCTGTGGCTATTTGGATTTTTATATTGAATGTAAACATATGGTTTTACATCAAAAAAAATTCTTCTTCATTGTCAAATTTTAATAATAAAAAACAATCATCAAGCAAGTCCTCTTGTCTTAATTCGTCCCATGCCAAAACTAACCTAAGTTTCTTTTAGTGACAACCAATCTTTCGGAAATTTAGTTTTATATCTTGTGAAAGATGGTGTGTCGTAATCAATTTCAGTAGGTATTTGATTTTTATTTTTGATAATTTCTTTAATAGGCTCTTCTTTTAAAAAGGGTATCAATTATCACCTTAAAATAACAAATATAGATAGTAATCATAAAATTTTAGGCTAAGAAATCAACAACATAAGAATTATCACATCAATTCCTAAAAGCGTAAAAAAAGCTGTTTTATAAAAAAGAAGAGGGTCTCGCTCAAGAAGAGGGGCATTTTTGCGAAAAAATGGCTTTACATTTTCGGGAGATTTTAACTCATAGAAAAATTCACTATAGTGGGCGTAACGCTCTTTTGGGTTTATCGCGATGGCACGCAGAATGATGGAATCAAACCAATCTGGAATATTTTTATTGTAGTGGCTTGGAGGCCTTGGCTGTTTAAAAGATGGTGTTTGAAAAGGCTCTATTTCACCGTAAGGATACTTTCTCGTCAGTGCCCAATAGAGCGTGACACCGATAGAGAAAATTTCTGTGGATTCGTTAATATTAGCTTCATTAAAACGCTCTGGCGCCAGATATGTTGGTGTTCCTGCTCGTGTATCAGTAGAAAAAATCTCTACAATAGAGCCAAAATCAACCATCTTAAAAACTGTTTTAGCCGTATCAGCCTCACTATAAACAATAATATTTTCAGGTTTTATATCACCATGCACAAGCCCTAAGTGAAGCAGATGTGCCTCTGCTTTATGTAAAAATTTAGCTAGAGCGATAGCATTATCAATAGAGAGATGCTTGCTATTTAAAAAAGTTTCTAAATTATTTCCCTCTACAAGTTCCATAAGGTAATAGCGTGACGTTCGCTTCTCAGGTATCCATGCGTTTCCAAAAGAGCGGTGGTGAATCTGCTTTGCATACCAAGCTTCTCGTACAAACTCTTCTAAAGATTGTTCGTCATCAGCGCTCATTGGAAATTTCATCACAAGAATAGTCTCTTTTTTGCGAACTTTCCAGATACGGCGATGTTGCATCATCGGTTCTACAAGTTCATAGCCATCTATGATATCACCTTTTTTCAGTTCTTCAGGAATAGGAAGATTGAGGTTTTTGAGTGTACATATTTGACTTAATTCTTCAATAGTAAAAATCTGCATAGAAGCATCATCACGCTCATTGTCTTTATAATCTTTTGTAATAGACTTAATAATAAGTTTTGCGCTGAGACCTTTTGAAATCTGTTCGTTAAGATAAGAGTCGTCTGTTATATTGTAAACACCATCACTACAAAGTATAAGTCGATCACCCTTTTTAATACCCGTAACTTTGACTTCAGGATCAATATTTTCGCTTAAGCCACATGCTTGTGTAAGAACATGGCTCATATTTTCTTTATCCATAACATGATCAACGCTTAAGAGTGTGAGTTCATTATTGTTTTGTAGATAGATATGAGAATCGCCGAGATTGAGCGTATAGAGCTTGTCACCTTCTACAACTGCAACACAAAGTGTCGTTAGAAGTTCTATCTGTTCATATTGGGTCATAGATTCTTTAAAAAGAAGACGGTTAATATGCTTTGTGAAGGTAATAAGTGTCTGCTCTATGCTCCAATTTTTAGGACGAATTTTGAACTGATCTGTAAAAAATTTTACACTTTGACGCGCTGCTGCTCCACCACGTGCGGCACTTCCAACTCCATCACAAAGAACTGCGATAAGGAGTTCGTTATCAATAATTTCATATTTACAGGCATCATCACCCTTGACACCAGAAGCTTTTGGCAGAACAAATTGAGTAGCATGAATTTTAAGCATAAAGAACCTTTGAATATTATTACAACAAAATCCTTACATGTAAATCTTTACATGTAAGACAGAAGTTTTAGATGCGTCCACCTGCAGTTGTACCCCATGTTGTTCTCCAGCGAGTTTTTACCAAACTAAGTCCGATAATAGCAACCATAACAACTGCGGAAAAGATTAAGAAGCCTTCCATATAGCCACCAAACTCGCCTTTAGACCAGCCAAGCGTTTTAATAAGAGCCGTTCCACCAAGACCACCAGCACAACCAACAAGACCAGTCATAATTCCTATATCTTTTCCAAAGCGTTGTGGGACAAGTTGAAAAACTGCACCGTTTGCCATTCCGAGGTTTGCCATAATTAAAAAGAGTACAAAGATAGCTACAAAAAATGGTAATTGTACCAATGCTGTCAGTGCTACAAGAAGCGCAACTGAGCCGTAGAAAAAGTAAAGAGACTTGATACCACCGATTTTATCAGCAGTATTTCCACCGACAGGACGAAGAACCGCTCCTGCAAAGATACATAAAGCTCCAAAGTATCCAGCAATAACCTTTACATTGCCCTCATCTAAAACATCCAGACCAAAGGCTGACATATCTGCTTGATAGGTATTCATTAGATAGACTTTCATATACCCTG
>CAMZLS010000080.1 GCA_947311765.1 uncultured Helicobacteraceae bacterium | reverse complement strand
TGAAGCACATGATCACTTTATATGTAATGAGTGCAAGACCATTGAAGAAATACACATCCGAACTGAATCTGTAAGAGATTTTTTACCAGACGGTGCTGTCGTACAAGATGGTGGTGTTGTTGTGCATGGTATGTGTAAAGACTGTTCAATTTAAGAGAATGTGTATGAAAAAAATAGATTTTTTAGTATTCAGGCTAGTGATTATAGCGTTAGTTTTTTTTTCTATGATCTCTGGCACAACGCTGGCATCTGAGAATAACAAATTAACCATTGTCACATCATTTTACCCATTAAAATATTTTGCTTCTGAGATTGCAGGGAACACAGCAAAGGTAATAAATATCGGTGCTAATAATGACCCGCACGCATTTACACCGTCTGCTAAAGATATTATGACAATGCAAGATGCAAATCTTGTGTTATTACAAGGTGCAGGGTTTGAGAGCTGGGGTGAGGATCTTGAACATCAGCTAAAAAATGCTGATACACCTGTATATGTTGTAGCAGAGCATCTTAAACTCCACAAAACGAACGAGTCTGATGAACAACATGAGGATGCCCTTGATACGCATAAGGAGGAACAGCACCATCATGGAGGATATGACCCCCATACTTGGCTCAGCCCAGTACTTGCTGCTCAGACCGTGGAGGGTATTAGTGCAAAACTTAGTGTAATCAACCCTACACAAGCATCTTTATATAAACAAAATGCAAACAAACTAATTGAAAAGCTGAATACACTTGATGTGGAATATCGTCAACAACTAGACCCTGCAAAATGCAGTGCTAGTGTGGCACTTATATCACATGATGCTCTCGGCTATATTGCACACAGATATAACCTTACTATGCATCCTATAGCTGGCATCTCTACACAAGATAAACCTTCAGCAAAATTACTAGTAGGACTAAAAAAACTGGTAAAAAAAGAAGGGGTAGTCGCAGTATTGACAGAAGAAAACAGTGTAAAGAAGTATGCACAAACAATCGCCAATGAAACAGGAATAATGATGTTGCAAATTAATGTATTGGCAACGGGTGTTGTCGATGGTGATTATATGAGTGGTATGCGTAGTAATTTAGAAAACCTTAAAAAAGCATATGGCTGTGCAAAGTAACAAGGCACTTATAACTGCGCACAATATTGGCAAGAAGTATGATAGCAATATCGTTCTTTATGATGTGTCATTCTCAATTGCGGAAGAGCATATCGTAGGAGTAATAGGTCCAAATGGTGCAGGTAAAAGCACATTGGCAAACATTATACTTGGTTTTGACACTGATTATGATGGATCTATAAAAATGAAGGATGATATTCGCATAGCATACATTCCACAGTTTAGTAATTCAGATAAATATGTGTTGCCACTGTCTGTGTATGAATTTTTGCGTAGTTCCGCCAACAAATATTACGGATTACAACACAACATCACCACTACAGAGATATCACAAGCTCTCGAACATGTAGGTCTTAGTGAGTCTCAAATTAATCAGAATGTTTATTCGCTATCAGGTGGAGAACGCCAAAGAGTGCTCATTGCACGAGCACTACTCAGCAACCCAAATTTTATTGTACTTGACGAGCCACTTGCCTCGGTAGATTACGTGGCTCGTAGTGAGCTTTATGAATTATTACGTCATTTAAATGAGGAACATAGCATCACGATGCTCCTCATATCACACGATGTTGAAAGCATTGTGAGTATTTGTAATGAAGTATTATGTTTGAATAAGACTTTGCATTATGGATGCCATCCAACAAAATTTGTATCAAGTGATAAGTTTACTCATGCAGTGAGTCATAAATATAAAATATAAATATGGAAATCTTTACTTACACATTCGTGCAATATGCCTTTTTAGCTGGCACTAGCGCAGCTATACTCTCTGGAATACTCGGACCAATGGTGGTATCAAGCAGGCAGTCTGTGGCATCTGATGTGCTTGCGCACGTCGCACTCGCTGGCGTGGGACTAGCTGCTGTTTTTGATTTTTTACCACTTATTGGTGCGTTTGCTGTTCTCATGGTAAGCGCAATACTGCTCTGGTGGCTGGTAATAAAAGAGCAGTATGCTACAGACGCACTCGCTATGGTGTTTATCAGTGGTGGACTTTCTTTAGCCCTTGCCTTTATGCACATTGCTAAAAATCAGGCTATTTCATTTGAAACCTATCTTTTTGGCAGTATCCTCACGGTTACACAATCAGAATTACTCCTCATGATTGTCCTTACTGTTATAGCATTATTAACAGTGGTTCTTTTCTGGTATCCGTTGCTGAGTATTGTGCAGTCTCCGGTGTATCGCGTACCCTATTCACATCGTCCACAATATATGCAACTTTTATTTTTCGTCTTACTTGCACTAACGGTATGGGTCGGGCTGAAAACAGTCGGAGGACTCTTGATAGGAGCATTACTAGTAATACCTGTTCTTATAGCTCGTAATTATACGCATTCATTTAAGATGCTTACAATACTATCAGTCTTGGTTGGCTTATTCTCTATGTACACTGGGCTTACTCTTGCATTGTTTATTGATGTACCACCAAGTAGTGTCATTATTCTTACGCTTATTTCGTTTTTAATGCTATCAACAATAGCAAAAAAATACTTACTCTAAGAAACCTCTGATTAAAAAGTTGTCTCACTTGAACACTTATACCTGAATCCGTGAGGTTAATGCGGATAACAGGGCGTAAGATATTGGTTTAGCAAGGTATTTAAAAATCTTAGCTTCACCCTTAGGTTAAGCGGGTATTTTTTAAAC
>CAMZLS010000079.1 GCA_947311765.1 uncultured Helicobacteraceae bacterium | reverse complement strand
CAACAAGTGGAGGTCATGGAGACCTAGGGGTTGATCAAAACGGAAGTGAGGTCTATGTGCAGTTTGAATTTTATACTGAAGAGTATGGAAACAATAATGGAATTTGGATCTATAGATTAAGCGATGGGTATAGAATTCGCCTTTTACCAGATAAATACAATGGCGGTCATATCTCTTGTCGAAATGCCCAACGACAAGGTTGGTGCTATGCAAGCACAAATGCTGAAGGTTATAAAGAAGTTTTTGCCATAAAGCTAGATTATAGCGGAGCACAACATCACAAGGTGAATCGTTTTGTGCAAACACATAATACAGTAGATTCTTTTGGAAATGTTAGTCCAGATGGTAGAAGAGTACTCTTTTTTAGTAATTGGGGCAATGCTGCATTAGATTGGGAATATAGAGACACTTATCATGTGCAATTATTACAAAATTAGTGTTAGAGTTTACATGTAAGAGAGTCTTACATGTAAGACCAAAATAGATTACTCTATTTCAGCGTCGATAACGTCGTCGTCATCTTTTTTCTTAGCGCCTGCTGATGCAGCTTCGCCACCTTTGTCACCCTCTTTGTCTTTGTATATCTGCTCTGCCATTTTGTGGCTCGCTTCTGTTAAAGTTTTTACTTTCTCTTCTATCTGCTCTTTTGTTGCAGACTCATCTTTTAAAATCTCTTTTAAATCATTTGCTGCTGTAGTGATAGCTGCTTTTTCCTCATCAGAGATTTTATCGCCTATCTCTTCTAAAGATTTTTCAGTTTGAACAACAAGGGCATCTGCTTGATTTCGTAAATCTACGATAGCTTTACGTTTTTCATCTTCTGCTTTGTTGTTTTCAGCATCTTGAACCATTTGGTTAATCTCTTCTTCGCTGAGTCCTGAACTACCAGAGATTTTAATCTCTTGAGATTTACCTGTACCTTTATCTTGCGCGGAAACAGTTAAGATACCATTTGCATCAATATCAAAAGTTACTTCGATTTGAGGGACACCTCTTGGTGCTGATGGGATACCTGTTAGCTCAAAAAGACCTAAAGATTTGTTATCTTTAGCAAACTCACGCTCGCCTTGACCTACAGAGATAGATACCGCTGGTTGGTTATCTTCGGCAGTTGAGAATACTTGAGATTTCTTCACAGGAATTGTAGTACCTTTTTCAATAACCTTTGTCATAACCCCACCAAGAGTCTCAATTCCAAGTGAAAGAGGTGTAACATCGAGTAAAAGAACATCTTTTACATCTCCACGTAAAACACCACCTTGGATAGCAGCGCCAGCAGCGACAACTTCATCAGGATTTACGCTACGATTAAGCTCTTTTCCGCCAAAGAAATCAGAAACCATTTTTTGCGCTAAAGGAACACGAGTTGATCCACCAACTAAGATAATCTCTTTTATCTCGTTATTATCTAAGTCAGCATCTTTCATCGCCACTTTAATATGATCCATTGTTTCATTAATCATCTCATCAATCATACCCTCGAATTTTGCACGAGTTAATTTTACAACTAAGTGTTTAGGACCTGTTGCATCTGCTGTGATAAATGGAAGATTAATCTCAGTCTCTGTTGCAGATGAGAGCTCTTTTTTCGCACTTTCTGCTGCATCTTTAAGACGTTGCAGTGCCATTTTATCAGCTTTTAAATCAATCCCGTGGTCAGATTTAAACTCAGCTGCTAAGAAATCAACAATAGCATTATCAAAGTCATCACCACCTAAGAAAGCATTTCCATCAGTAGAAAGAACTTCAAAAGTACCATCACTAATCTCTAAAGTTGTTACGTCAAATGTTCCACCACCGAGGTCATACACAAGGACATTTTCTTCTGATTTACTCTCTAAACCATAGGCTAATGCAGAAGCAGTTGGCTCATTGATAATACGAAGTACATTCAATCCTGCGATAACACCTGCCTCTTTTGTCGCTTTACGCTGTGAATCATTGAAATACGCTGGAACTGTAATAACTGCGTCAGTTACTGGCTGTCCAACATAGGCTTCTGCATCTTCTTTTAGCTTAGAAAGAATTTTTGCAGAGATCTCTTGTGGTGTATAGATAGTTCCTGCTACATCAATAGCAGCCATACCATTTTTATCTACAATTTTATATGTTACTTTATCGTGCGCTTCTTTAGCATTTTCCTCATTCATCATAAGACCCATAATACGTTTTACTGAATAAATCGTTTTTTCAGGGTTTGTGATAGCTTGACGTTTTGCAGGATCACCTACTAGCGTTTCACCCTTGTCTGTAAATGCAACTACTGATGGAGTAGTATTTTTTCCCTCTTTATTTGGGATGATTTTCGCTTCACCACCTTCATAAACTGCTACACATGAATTTGTTGTTCCTAAATCTATACCTATTACTTTACTCATCTTCTTATCCTTAATTTCATTTTATAAAATGAAGGAAAACCTTACATTTTATAACGCTAAAGGAGCAAAGCCCCTTTGACTACGCTAACGCTAAGTTTCCTTCGGCAGGAAACCCGCGCGACTTGTCGCTTTTTTTACAATGTACTAATTTTTAAATATATTTTAATAACAGTGACATTGTATATCATTGTTATTTTTCTTTATGCTACTTAAGTTGCATAAGTCTTAATTTGCGATAACCACCATAGCATCACGGAGAGTTCGATCTTTGTATTTGTAACCTTTTTGAAAGGTATTTACAATTTCACCACTCTCATGTTCTTCTGAGTCCATTTTTTGCACCGCATGGTGAACATTTGGATCAAAAGGTTCCTCTTCACTTACTTGTGTAATACCATGTTTTGATAAAACATCAAGAAATTGTTTCATAGTTAGCTCAACACCCTCTTGCAGTTTTTCAAGAAGTTGTTCTGGCTCTGCTTCAACCTTTGTTGCTGCAATAGCACCTTCAAGTGAATCAATTACAGGAATCATATCTTTTGCAAGTTTCTCCTGAGCATACTCAAGTGCCATATACTTTTCACGCTCAAGGCGTTTTTTAATATTGTCAAAATCAGCATGAACACGAGCATATTTCTCTTTTTGTGCTGCTAACTCTAACTTTAATGTTTCTATCTCATCTAATTCAGGTTCAGTCTCTTCTTCGTTTGATGCAACTTCTTCAGTTGCTTCTAACTCTTCTTCAACTGGATTATTTTTCTCTTCATTTGACATAAATCTCTGACTCCTTTTTGAAATCTGAGTGTATTGTAGCATATGAGTCATTTACTGTCAAGTATAAGTTTAATAAAATTATTTAATATACTTGAGTCTAAGTTACTCATATTAAACTTATAAAAAATTTTACCATCTAAAAGGACATAATCATCTTTATAATTCCAGCATACTTAACAGAAAATGTTATAAATAGAGAGATAATTATTATGTCTTGATATTTTACTATAAGGTGTAGAGGTATATGATGTTTTCTATTAAAATAGTTACTGACCTTACACACCAAGGAGCTAAAATTGCTTAATTTCCAGTATGAAAAAAACAACAGACAATCTCGAATTATATACAGACTGCTTAGTCAGTCCTGAAAAACCCATTCCAAGCTCCCAGCCAAATCCACTAAATATAATTTTTATTGATACTGTTGATTTCAACACCAAACAAGACTAAAATCTCTATTCTCAATAACCGTATCGTAACTACTCAGCCCCATCAACCAAAGAAAAACCATAAAAATACGACTCTAAATCAGAACCATAAAACCTTCAATTAAATCTTCAAATTACATCGTTAAAAAACCTCTTTTTTTAGCCTATAAATAGGGGTTCTTAAGCTATAATTGCTTATATTAAAAAGGCAATAACTCTTGAAAAAATATCAGTTTTCAATTAAATCTGAAGGTAACCATTCAGCACCCAATACAAATAATGGTACAGAAATTGTTTAAAAATTAAGTATTATGACAGAACAAGAAGCTATAGATTTTTGCAAGAATGATCCAGAAGCAGCGGCTAAAATTATATTGATGGCAGAAGAGCTAAAACAGGTAATATCTTTCCAAGAGAAAAGAATAAAAGAGCTAGAGTCAAGATTGAACATGGATAGTTCAAATAGCTCTAAACCACCATCAACTGATAACAAACTCACAAAAGATAAAAACAAAAATAAGAAACCAAACTCTAAGAAAAAAAGAGGGGCTCAAAACGGGCATAAAGCAAAGCGCTTAAAAATGGTAGCTACTCTTGATACTGTTGAGGCTCTACATCCAATAACCTGTAGTTGTTGTAATGCACCTTTAAAAGAGAGTGACTCTATTAAAATTGAGAAAAGACAACTCTTTGACATTCCAGATGTAAAGATGCAAGTAACTGAGTACCAAGCACATACAGCAGAGTGTAAAGAGTGCCACACTCTCAATAAAGCGGAATTTCCAAACAATGTAAATGCAACTACTCAATATGGAGATAAGGAACCAAATTTAAATAACTAATAAAATTCAAACCTCGCTAGGAATAGCTACATAGTTCCAATTAGGAAGATAATCATCAAATTTAATTGTCATATTTTCCCTAGAATCATCAGCTACTTTTCGTCCAATTTCAAAGGTTTTGTTGATAATTGCACTTACAACAGTTAATCCTTTAGTTGTAGTAGTAGATGCCATTAAATCATTAACAATCTCTACGCTTTTAAAAATAACACCTTGACATGCTTTAATTATATGTGGAAACAATCTATGTTCAATTGGATTGTATTTTGAAGTATATGGAGGATAGTGGGCAATACGAATTTTAATTTTTAGTTCATTTGAGAGTTTTTGCAAATATATAGATTACTCCACCATAACCTATTTTATTTGCTTCAACTGCAGAATAATGTCGTCTATCCTTTTCCGATAGACTTTGATAGAGTTCTCTCATCTGCTCTTCTATCTCTTTTTTATATGGGTTTACTCTTGTCATATTGCATTCTTAATCTGTATGATATAGACTAAGCATTATTTGATCCAATTTTATTAGTTATTTAAATTTGAATCCTATGTCAAATATATCGTTTTTGTGTTTAAAAAGAGGAAGTGTAACAAATGAAGAAGATGAAGATTTACCAAACTCTAAACGAGTTCGATAAATGCCATTGTAGTTGCGTCACCACGACGGATACGAGTACGCGTAATACGCGTATATCCACCTGGGCGATCAGCATAACGAGGTGCAATTTCGTTTACTAATTTCTTAGTAGTTTCTTTACACTGAACTGCTGCAAATACTGTACGATGAGCAGTAGAGTCACCTTTAGTAGCAGCAGTTATTAATTTTTCAATATGTGAGCGAAGTTCTTTCGCTTTAGATATTGTTGTTTCAATTTTTTCATTTTCAATCAACGCAATACTAAGGTTTTTAAGCAAAGCTGCACGGTGTGAGCTTGTTCTACCTAGTTTACGATGTCCATGACGGTGTCTCATAGGGTTTCCTTATTCAGCTTCTATTTTCTTTTTTAATGATGCAAAAAGATCAGATCCTAGGTCAGCGCCAACAGCGAAACCATACTCTTCAATCTTCTCAACAATCTCTTCAAATGATTTTTTACCTAAGTTTTTAACGTTTTTAAGATCACTTTGGCTCATCAAAACGATTTCACCAATATATTTAATACTTGAACGATCTAGGCAGTTAAAACTACGAGCACTTAAACCCAACTCATCTATACGATTCATAAGTTGTTTGAGCTCTGGAGTTTCTTCCTTGCGTTCAACCGTTGTTGGAACCTGAATATTTATTTCGCTATTAAATACTGCAAGTTGCGCATACATCACTTCAAGAGCATTTTTAAATGCGTCATGAGGTGTAATCTGCCCATCTGTTACAATATTGATAACAACCTTTTCAAAATTCGGGTTATCTTCAACTAAGACATTTTCTATAGCGTATGTTGCTCTACGCACAGGTGTAAAGTAAGCATCTAATGCAATATAACCATCATCTAAATCTGCACGGATATCTTCACTAGGAACATAACCAATGCCTTGATTTATTTTTACAGAAAAGCTTAATGTTGCATCTTCATTTAAAGTAGCTAAAAATGAATCTGGACTAACCACATCTACATCTTCATTGCTTAAATCACTTCCTTTAATCTCACACGGACCAACAAAACTATAGTTAGTTTCAATCTCTTTAAGGTCATTGTTTAATTTAAAACGAATACTTTTGAGATTGATAATAAAATCAGAAATATCTTCAAGCATTCCACGCACTGAGTCAAACTCATGATGTGCGCCTTCGATCTTAATGGCGACTGGTGCAAATCCCACAGAGCTGCTTAATAAAAAGCGGCGAAGTGGATGAGCAAGAGATACAGCGAAACCCGGTTCAAAAGGGAAAGCGAGTATATTCGCTTCATTTTCACTAATCTGCTCAACAACAAACTCTTGTGGAAGTAGCGGCGATGTTTTAATTTTATTCATGCGTCAGTGCCTTTTTATGTAATGTTATTTCGAGAAAAGCTCAACAATTAGACGTTCTTCAACTGGGATAACAACCTCTTCACGCTCTGGAAGACGAGTAAAGATACCAAAAACTTTTGCGGCATCAATATCAACCCACGGTGCAAGACCAGTTTGATTTGTCAACTCAATTGCGCGAACAATTTGAGTATTTGTTTTACTTTTTTCACGTATTTCAACTTTTTGACCTGGTTTTACACGGTAAGAAGCAATATCTACTTTTTTACCATCAACAAGGATATGACCGTGATTTACTAATTGACGTGCAAAACGACGAGTTGAAGCAAATCCCATACGGTAAACAACATTATCAAGACGCTGTTCAATTAAAGTGATTAAATTTGTACCTGTATTTCCAGCGCGACGTTTTGCTTCTGCAAAGAGTGCACGCATCTGTTTTTCAGATACTCCGTACATAAACTTAGCTTTTTGCTTTTCGTTAAGCTGAAGACCATATTCAGATACTTTTTTACGACGCTGACCATGCTGACCAGGACCGTAAGGACGTTTTTCAAGTGCAGATTTTCCTGCGAGACGACGCTCACCTTTTAAGTTAAGGCTAACACCGAATCTTCTTTCGATTTTTTCTACTGGACCTCTATATCTTGCCACAGTTCTCTCCTTAAACTCTACGACGCTTAGGTGCGCGACAACCGTTGTGTGGTAATGGTGTAACATCTTTCATAAATGTAACACGGATACCTTCGATGGCACCCACAGCCTTAACTGCTGTTTCACGACCAGATCCTGGACCTTGAACTTTAATACCAAGCTCTTTGATTCCATGAACCTGAGCCTTAGCTACAGCATCTTCTACTGCTGCTTGCGCTGCAAACGGAGTAGATTTTTTAGAACCTTTAAAACCAAGGCTACCAGCAGAACTCCATGCAATCATATTACCCATCTCATCAGTGATAGTCACTAATGTATTGTTAAATGATGCAGCGATATGAACAATACCGCGAGCAATGTTTTTCTTTACGACTTTTTTACGAGTTACTTTTCTTTTTGCCATTCGTTACTCCTTATGCCGCGCCGACAGTTTTACGTTTACCCTTACGAGTGCGCGCATTTGTCTTAGTTTTTTGACCACGAACAGGGAGGCCACGACGGTGGCGAAGACCACGGTAGCTTCCTATATCCATAAGTGCTTTAATATCCATTGCAACTTTCTTACGAAGATCACCTTCAACCATATGTGAAGCACGAATCTCTTTAGTAATTGCAGCAACATCAGCTTCATTTAATTCATGAACGCGTTTGTTGTAATCTATGCCTGTAGCATCTAAAATCTTACGTGATGCATGAAGGCCAACTCCGTAGATATATGTTAAACCATACTCTACACGTTTTTTCTTAGGTAAGTCCACACCGGCGATACGTGCCATGCTTATCCTTGTCTCTGTTTATGTTTAGGGTTTTTGCAGATTACTCTTACAATACCTTTACGCTTGACGACTTTACAGTCATCACACATCTTCTTTACTGAAGAACGTACTTTCATGGTAAGCTCCAAATGTTTGCTTTAGTAATGTCTTACATGTAGGTTACATAGTGCAACCAATATTTGTATATACCTGTAAATAGTAAATATGTACAAACATTCAAATAAATGTCCTAGTAAGACAAAACGGAAGCGTATATTAGCTAAAGGTAAGTTAAAAGTTTATTAAGAGGGAGTTATAATTCACACAATGCGAATCATAACGGGTGAAGATGCTACAAAATCAAGTGTTTCAATCTGCTTCAATACATTTTGAATATCACGCTCAACAGCCATGTGTGTCGAAAAAAGAAGGTTTGCATGACGCGTATCTGTACTTTTTTGAAGCATAGTGGCAATAGAGATACTATTTTCTTCAAAAAGTTTACTAATTTTTGCTAAAACACCAACTTCATCAGATACTTTGAGACGTAAATAGTATTTTGACTCCATCTTGTCTTTATCTTTAAGTGTCACACCGTGCTCTAGTGGTCTATCAAATCCAAGCATAGGACGGCTTTTGCCAGAACGGGCAATATCTATGATATTGGCAACCACCGCACTCGCAGTTGCATCACCACCAGCACCAGCGCCATAATAGAGCGTCTCACCTACTTTATCACCCACAACACTGATACCATTCATAACGCCATCAATTTTGGCAAGCATCTCGTTTGAATCTATAAGTGCGGCGTGAACTCGAAGCTCTACCTCATCACCTGAGCGTTTTGCAATACCAAGAAGTTTTATCTCATAGCCAAATTCTTTAGCAAAAGCGATATCATCTTGCGTCACATTTTCAATACCCTCAATCAAAATATCTTCAGGTTTGGCATCAATCCCATAGGCGATAGAAGCTAAAATAAGTAACTTATGCGCCGCATCAAATCCCCCAATATCAAAAGTAGGATCTGCTTCTGCGTAACCCAACTCCTGCGACTCCTGCAAGATAGCATCAAAAGCGACACCCTCATTCATCATCTTAGTCATCATATAGTTACATGTACCGTTTAAAATACCCATCATAGACTCTATATGATTGGCTGAAAGCCCATCTCGAAGTGCATTAATGATAGGAATACCACCAGCAACACTTGCCTCATATTCAAAGGCTAAATCTTTTGCAATATCTTGGAGTTCATAGCGGTGATATGCAAGAAGTGCTTTATTTGCGGTAACAACAGCCTTGCCATTTAAGAGTGCTTTTTTTACTACCTCAAAAGGCTCTTCCACCCCGCCCATCAACTCTACAACTATATCAATTTCAGGGTCATTAACGATATCATCAGGATTTGTTGAAAGGGCAATATCTAAACCACGCTCTTTATCTAATGAGCGAACTACACCACGAGTAGCAGTGATTTTTGCGCCGCTACGCGCTTCAATCACATCTGCATTATCTTTTAAAATATTAACAACAGAAGTTCCAACAGTTCCAACTCCAATAACACCTACTTTGATATTTTGCATTATTTATTCTCCTCAAACTGGCTTAAAAAGCGTTTGATATTTTTCGCTGCTTGGCGAATGCGTTTATCATTTTCTATCAGAGCAATACGAACATAACCCTCTCCATAATCCCCAAAACCGATACCAGGGGCAACTGCAACTTGCGCTTCTACCAAGAGACGTTTAGAAAATTCTAAAGAGCCAAGATGTGATGCACACTCAGGGATTTTTGCCCAGCAAAACATGGAGGCTTGATTGCGTCTAATGTGCCAACCAGCACGTCCAAACGCTTCGATAAGAACATCTTGTCTGTGATCATACTTATCTGTTATATCTTGGACACATTGCTGATCGCCATTGAGCGCGACGGTTGCGGCAACTTGAATAGGAGTAAACATTCCATAATCTAACCATGATTTTATTTTTTGGAGTGCGCCTATGAGTTTTTTATTTCCTACAAAGAAGCCTACACGCCAGCCTGCCATATTATAAGATTTTGAAAGCGTAAAACTCTCTACTGCCACATCTTTTGCCCCTTCTATTTGCATAATAGAAGGAGTTTTATAGCCATTAAAAGTGATATCACCATAAGCAATATCTGAGATAATATAAAAACGCTCTTTTTTTGCCAAAGCAACAAGGCGTTTATAAAAATCAAGCGTTACTGTTGCCGTTGAAGGGTTATGCGGAAAATTTACGACGACATATTTTGGCTTTGGAAAAGAGTCTTTAAAGGCAATATCTAAATTTTGAAAAAACTTATCTTCATCTACATGATAATCTTCATCCATAATTAGTGGCATTTTTTGAACATTGCCCCCTGCTAAAATAAAAGCATAAGAGTGAATAGGATAGGTTGGATCAGGAACAACAGCCACATCACCAGGGTTTGTAATAGCATAAGCAAGATGCGCATAGCCCTCTTTTGAACCCATAGTAGCAACACATTCGCTCATAGGGTCAAGGTCTGCATCATAACGACGCTTATACCAATCAGAAATGGCAAGAAGAAGCTTTGGGATTCCCTTTGATGCTGAGTAGCCATGTGTTTTAGTTTTTTGAGCTGATTCAATGAGCTTTTCACGAATATGCTCAGGGGTATCTCCATCAGGATTTCCCATACTAAAATCGATAACATCTGCCCCATTGCGACGCTCTGCCATCTTCAGTTCATTTACCTCTGCAAAGACATACTTTGGTAGTCTTTTAATACGATCAAATTCTATTTCATCAAACATTTTTATTACCTATTGTAAATTATAAGTGGCATTTTAGCATAAACTCTATTTTTGACCTAAAGCTTCCACTTTCAGTCCATCTTTTATATTTTTTAAATTATATAAATCTGACACTTTTACATACTGTGTATCATCAGGCATCTTTATTTTTATCTGCCATGTTTTAGAGTCCCGTTTATAAACTCTCAAAAGATGCAATTTTGCATCAAAGAATGTAATATATGGATACCAGTTATTTGAACCTAAACTTGTTAGCTTCAGCCTCTCTACAGTAGAGACATTAAGCCAATGTGGTGTTAAGGCGCGTTTGAGTACAAATTCATCATTGGCAAGAATATTTACCGCACCTAAATGCGCTTCATTCATGTCAATAGTATAACTCCAAGTGAGATCATCTTTACGCTCAATATCAACAATATCACATCCACGCTTAAGTAATTCTCTACGCAACACACTAGGATCAGTTATATATTCTGAATCCAATCCAATTTGCCAAATAAATTCGCTATTGTTGCTTTTTGAATATTCAGTCAAATAGCGATAGTAACCGATTGAACGTAGGGTATCACTCATTAATTTCACAAAAAATAGTGATGATCCATTTGTACGAAATGCCAATTTTAGGTGTCTTGGCTGTGAAAAAGAGAATTTCAACAAACCATTTTCTTTGAGCGTTTGAATAATTTTAACAACATCTAGACGCTCATTACGATAAAAAAAAGCTTCATCTTTAAAAATAATCTCTATAAAACTCAGATTTTTTTCATAACTATCGGCACTTATAAAACTCTCTATTTTTTCATACAATAAATCATCTGAGCGAAGAATAAATGAAGTAAAAAGCAAAACCACTAAGAGCTTTACCACGATTTGCCACCATTGTATTCTTTGAATTGCTCTTTATCAATCTGACTCAACTGCTCATCTTCATATAAAAACCATATTTTTTTACGACTTGAAAATTCTAGCAACTCTTTATTGTACTCAATATCAATATGTCCGTGTCCAAAAACGATAAGCCAAGATTTTGAGGTATTAAGCTCATAAGCTGATTCAATAATTTTTTGAACTCTCTTACCTCCATCCATAGGTATCATCCCTATCCACACACGACGCTTTGGTAAAATAGTCACTTTTGGCACCATGACTTTTTCAATAGTTTTAATTTCTTCTTCTTTTACTATGGTCGCATTGGTTTCTATCTCTTCTTTTAAAGTT
>CAMZLS010000078.1 GCA_947311765.1 uncultured Helicobacteraceae bacterium | reverse complement strand
GTTAATCGAACAGAGCTAGGAAAAATTATTTTTAGTAATGCTGAGGCTAAGGCAAAGCTTGAAGCCTTTTTGCACCCTAAAATCCGAGCAGAGATTGAAGCGCAAAGTATCAAACAAGATGGCTTTGCATTTCCCTATCTGATTGATATTCCTCTCTTTTTTGAGAACAACTCTTATGATATAAAAGAGTCGGTGGTAGTCTATACTCCAAAAGAGATTCAGCTAGAGCGTTTTATGAAACGTAATGGCTACAGTGAAGAAGAGTCACTAAGACGTATCGCTTCACAGATGGATATAGAAGAAAAAAAAGCGCGAGCCACTTGGGTGATAGACAACAGTGGTAAACTCAAACACTTGCAACAAGAGTGTGAAAATTTTGTTGATATGATAAAAGAAAAATATATTAAGTAATAGGAACTCTTATGAATGTTGCCAAATATTCTGCAAACGGGAATGATTTTCTTATCTTTCACTCCTTCATAAAAAAAGACCGCTCAGAGTTGGCAAAAACTCTATGTCACCGTCAAAACGGTATCGGTGCAGATGGTCTTATTGTTTTAGTGCCTCATGATAGCTACGATTTTGAGTGGCAATTTTATAATGCTGATGGTTCTAGTGCGCATATGTGTGGCAACGGAAGCCGTGCTTGTGCACACTACGCCTATATAAACGGTTTGGCTGATGCTAAGATGGCGTTTGTTACCTTAGCAGGTGTTATTAATGCGCAAGTTGATGGCTTTATGGTGCAGAGCGATCTAACACCACCGCATATTTTAGAAAAAGCCTTACATGTAAACAATAAAATATGGTGGCTTATAGATACAGGTGTGCCACATTTGGTAACATTTGATGCAGATATGGATAATTTTGATATTGAAGAGGCGCGGGCTTTACGATATGAGTATAATTGTAATGTAAACATTGCTAAAGTCAATGCAGATGCAAACTTACATGTAAGAACTTATGAGCGTGGTGTAGAAGATGAGACTTTAGCATGTGGCACGGGAATGGCAGCCTGTTTTTACCGCGCAAATCAAGAGAAAATGATAGGCAAAAGTGCAAAAGTCTATCCAAAAAGTGGCGATACACTTTATCTAGGATTGCAAGATGAGGTGATTACTTTTAAGGGTGAAGTAAAGGCAACATTTATAACGCAGTGGTGAGATGCTTACATGTAAGAAAAGTCCTTACATGTAAAGAAAAGATTAAAGTCCGTTGGCTTCAATCATTTTTGCTTGATTATCAGTAATGAGTGGATCAATAATTTCATCAAAAAGCCCACCTGTCATAATCTCATTAAGGCGATATAGCGTTAAGTTGATACGGTGGTCTGAGATGCGGTTTTGCGGGTAGTTATAAGTGCGGATACGACCACTACGATCACCTGTTCCTACCTGATCTTTACGAGCGGCACCCTCTTTGTCCATCGCTTCTTGTAGCTCTTTATCATAGAGACGTGCTTTAAGGACTTTCATCGCTTTTTCTCTGTTTTTATGTTGTGATTTTTGGTCTTGATTGGTCACGACTATGCCAGAGGGGAGGTGAGTGATACGCACAGCAGAATCTGTTGTATTTACCGACTGCCCACCACATCCAGAAGAGCGCATAACATCAATTTTAAGATCATTAGGATCGATAGTGACCTCTACATCATCTACTTCGGGCATAATAGCTACCGTAATAGCTGAAGTGTGAACACGACCTTGTGATTCTGTTGCAGGAACACGCTGAACGCGGTGAGTACCACCCTCATATTTCATACGGCTATAGACTTGTTCACCCTTGATAAGAGCAGTAATATCTTTGTAGCCACCTGATTCTGAAGCAGAAGAGTCCATCAGTTCCACTTTCCAACCGCGTACATCCGCATAACGCATATAAGCATTGAAAAGATCACCAACAAAGATAGCCGCCTCATCCCCACCAGTTCCAGCGCGAAGTTCTATAATAGTATTTCGCTCATCATTAGGGTCGCGTGGCATAAGGAGTTTTTTGATTTCATCTTCAAGAAGAGGAAGTTGAGGCTCTAGCTCTTTTATCTCTTCTTTTGCGAGTTCACCCAATTCTGGATCACCTAGCATCTCTTTATTATCAGCAATATCAGCAATGACTTGTCTATATTCATGTGCTTTATCAACAATTTTTTGAAGATCGGATTGTTCTTTTGAGAGATCGGTCATACGCTTGATATCATTAGAAATATCAGGAGAACTGAGCAGTTGGCTCAATTCATTATAACGATCTATAAAAGGGGTAAGTTTATCAGCGAGCATATTGTGCCTTAAACTTTTTTAATTTACGAAAGAGCGTTAACAGCGATATTAAGACGACTAACTTTACGAGATGCAGTCTCTTTTTTCAAAATACCTTTGCTTACAAATTTGTGAATTTGTTGGTTAGCAATTTTAAAAGCAGCAGTTGCTTCCTCTTTATTTCCAGCGTCGATTGCCTCGCGGACACTCTTAACGATGTTTTTTAAACGTGTGCGATAGTAACGGTTACGCTCAGTACGTGTTTCAGTCTGGCGGATACGTTTAAGTGATGACTTATGATTTGCCATATGCTTTTATCCTTATCAAAATTTTTTTAGGGTAGAATACTATCTTAAAGTTTCTTAAAATTAAGTAATATTTAAATAATTAGTCAAGAAATCAAGTCTCAAGGGTGTAAAAATGAAATTATTTGGTACTGATGGTGTCCGTGGAGAGGCTGGTGGCTTTCTTTGCGCGGCACTTGCTATGAAAGTTGCAATGGGCGCAGGAGTCTATTTTAAAAAAGATGCGAGAACAAAGCGAATTCTTGTTGGTAAAGATACTCGAAGAAGTGGTTATATGATAGAAAATGCTATAGTGAGCGGTCTTACGGCGGTGGGCTATGATGTTATTCAGATTGGGCCAATGCCTACACCTGCTATCGCCTTTTTGACTGAAAATATGCGTTGTGACGCAGGGATAATGATCTCTGCTAGCCATAACTCTTATGAAGATAATGGTATAAAGTTTTTTGATGGAAAAGGTGATAAGCTCTCGTCTGATATAGAAGCTAATATAGAGGCAATTATCGCTGATTTGGATCTCATTAAAGATGCGAATGTTACAGGAAAACTAATTGGTTCAGCAAAGCGAATAGATGATGTTATTGGACGCTATATTGTACAGCTTAAAAATTCATTCCCTAAAAAGTTGTCACTCCAAGGAATGCGGATTGTATTAGATACTGCTAATGGCGCAGCTTACAAGGTTGGTCCGACTGTTCTTGAAGAGTTAGGTGCTGAGGTGATTGTGCTACATGATAAACCAAATGGGCATAATATCAATGAAGATTGTGGAGCACTCCATACAAAAGATGTCAGCGAAGCAGTAAAAAAATATCGAGCAGATATCGGTTTTGCTCTTGATGGTGACGCAGATCGTTTGGTTGTGATTGATGAAAAGGGGGAGATTATTGATGGAGATCAACTTCTTGGGGCTTTAGGGATGTATCTTCAAGAGAAAAAAGAGCTCAAAGGTGACGGTATTGTCGCTACCGTGATGAGTAATCAAGGCTTAGAAGATGCCCTAGAAGCGAAAGGTCTAAAGCTTTATCGTAGTGATGTAGGTGATAAAAATGTTCTTGAAATAATGAAGAGAGAGGGTATCAACTTTGGTGGTGAGCAGAGTGGGCATGTCATCTTGCATGATTATGCTAAAACAGGCGATGGGCTGATGTGCGCTCTGCAAGTCTTAGCACTTGTTCTTGATAGCAAAAAAGATGCAAGTAAGGCGCTTCGATCTTTTTTTCTCTACCCACAAAAACTTGTAAACTTACATGTAAAGGAAAAACCTGCTCTTGAGACTATCGCAGGACTAGATGAAGAGTTGAAAATTCTTGATGATTTACATATACGCCATCTTGTGCGCTATTCAGGAACTGAAAATAAGTTACGAATTTTACTTGAAGCCAAAGATGCCAAAGTGATGCATAAGGCGATGGAGCAGATAGTTGACTTTTTTAAGAAAGCACTTAATGGCTAGATTTCATATTGCTATGATGCTTGCGATGGTGGGCATTTTCATTATCGATCAAAACCTTAAGCAACTTTTTATTGATGGATATCGTTTCTATTCTGATTATATCGACTTGATTTTAGTTTATAACAAAGGTGTCGCTTTTTCTATGTTTGCTTTTTTGCAAGAGTGGCTTAAGTGGATGCAGCTTATTTTGATAGTTGGTGTGGGCGGATATATTATCAGTTTGCGAAAAAACTGCTACGCTCTTCCTGCTGGGATATTATTGGGCGCGGGTCTCTCAAATGTGTATGACCGTTTTATTCATGAGGGTGTGGTGGATTATATCTACTACCATCACTGGTTTAACTTCGCTGTTTTTAATTTTGCTGATGTGATGATTGATCTTGCTGTTCTTTGGCTTGTTCTTCTGAATTTTAAACCTAAACTCTGCCGCACTTGAAAAGTACGCAGGGTTTCGCTATAATTGCGGCTCTTCAAAATAAGCTCGTTTAACTCAGTTGGTAGAGTGTTACCTCGACAAGGTAAAAGTCACTGGTTCGAATCCAGTAATGAGCACCATTTATTATATAAAATCATATAAACTTTACAACTCTTCATAAGGAAAAAAGATGGAAGCCGTAGCAATAGTCAGTATCGTTAGCGTCCTAATCTGGTTTATTATGGGTGCGAGAAGCTCGGTAAATCTTGATAACTACATAAAAGAGAAAAAATGAACAAATCACTAGCAACAAATATTATCGCACTTTTTATTATTGGGCTCTCTTTTCTTGTTTCAGATGAATATCTCTCTAAAATATTTTTATATATGGGACTTTTTGCTTTTTCAGGGGCGATTACCAATGCCTTAGCCATTCATATGCTTTTTGAGAAAGTGCCTTTTTTGTATGGTTCTGGAGTAATTATCAATCGCTTTGAGGCTTTTAAGGCTTCTATTGGCTCAATGATAATGGAGCAGTTCTTTTCTCAAAAACAGATAGATGATTTCTTTAGTAATGAAGAGCAGAAGATAGAGTTAGCACCCCTTATTGAGCAGACAGATTTCACGCCTGCTTATGAGGCACTTGTGGAGACAGTTATGCAGTCGCAATTTGGTGATATGCTAGGTATGTTTGGAGGTGAGCAAGCTCTTGAAGGTCTCAAAGCTCCTTTTAGCGAGAAACTTCAAAAAGCAGTTATCAAGATAACACAGAGTGAGGCTTTTAATCTTCAACTCCAAGCAATGCTTAGTGACTCCTCCTTAAGCAGTGATGTTCAAATTCGACTTGAACAGTTGATAGAGCAACGACTTGATGAACTCACGCCTATTATGGTTAAAGAGTTGATACAAGAGCTTATCCGTGAACATTTAGGTTGGCTTGTTGTTTGGGGTGGAGTCTTTGGTGGACTTATTGGATTATTGAGTGTTATGGTGAGTTCGATATGAATTTTAAAAAGCTTTCTGATAATGCACTGTTGGGTGTCTTAATCCTTGTAGGACTCTTTTTTCTATATCAAAAAGGTCTGATTTTTGCTAATTTTGAATCCATAGACTCTACACAAGCCAAGACTTTTTTAAGTGAGGGAAATGTTACGCTTCTTGATGTCCGTACACCTGAAGAGTTTGCAAAAGCACATGTGAAAGGTGCTGTACTAATACCACTTAGCAAACTTCATAAGCACCTTGATGAGTTAGATAAAACGACTCGCATTGTGGTGTATTGCCAAAGTGGTAATCGCAGTGTATCTGCCTCGCGAGTTTTAAGTGATAATGGTTTCGTTGTTTACAATGTCAAGGGTGGCTACAACTCTTGGATTGGAAAGTAAAATTACATACTTCCACATTTACCTGCCCCCGCACTTCATAGTAAGTTTTTTTCCATTTAGTTCTCTAGTGCAGTTATGTACTGCCTTGGAAGATTTCACTACTATAACGCACTTTTTTTGGCTATCATCTTCTCTCATTTGAGAGAGGTATTGCAACATATCATCTCCTGACTTCCCCAAGGCACCACAACCCAACACCATATATTGCGCTCTTTTGTTGGGTTTGGAATGGAGATTGGGTGTTTTGCTTCAGAGGGACATTGCGTTAATTTTTTTTCAAAAAATTCATGCAATGTCCCAGCTGTTTTGTGGGTTTTGGTTTTAAGAATAGTTATAACCCGACCCCTTTTTCTGGGTTTTGGTTTTAAGAATAGTTATAACCCGACCCCTTTTTCTTAGTTATAACCCGACCCCTTTTTCTTTTTTCTCTTTTTCTTCTGATAATTCATTTTTGCTTTTACCCTGATTTAAAAGAACTATTGCATGTGCACGATGGCGTTCAGCTCTTGAAGTGCTGTTGTTTTTTAATGAAGTGTAATTTCTCTAATATTTCTGTTGTTGTCATGACTATTCATAAGCAAATTCTAGTCCAGTTTTTGAAAATGTATTTGTCCTATTACTTAAGACATATATCTAACTATAAAAATCAATAGCTAAAGATTAATATCAAAAACAATTTCTGTATGAATGCCTTTTTTTAATATCTCTTTGACAGATAAATTTTCAATTTCCATTTTCATAAATTCATCTATTGATTGAATATTATTTTCTGCCATTGATTTTAACACAAGCCCCCTATAAGCTTTTGCCCAGTGACTTACAACTTTACCATTTTTTAAAAATTTCAATGTAACATACTCAGAATTTGCTTTATAAAACTTATTATAAAACCCTGCTCTTAAATCTAAATAAGGTGCATCACCTAAAAATTCATCCATTACTTTTGAAAAATGTTTTTTATAAAATACTTCAGGAGCAAAACCATCAATTTTTTCACCCTGCTTTAATTTATATTCGGATATTCCAAAGTCACCCGCTAATATAGGACCAAATAAATTTGAGAAAATTACTGTATTTTGATCAATATAATTTTTGGCATCCTTATCTAATGCGCTATATCCAAGATAATCAAAAGCAACTCCATCATATCTTTCTATTACCTTCAATAAAGGCTGCTTGTAAATATCTAATTTATATTTTTCAAACTTTGCGCAATCCTTTATTCCAAACAATTTACTAAGCAATTCATCTGATGAAGAACTAACGTATTGATTGTATTTATCCAAAACAGTTCTTCGATATTCAAATAATTCTGGAAATAAAAAACTTTCTTTAGTAATTTGCCAATTAGTACCTCCACTTTTTTTTGTTTCTGCTGGCGAAAATAATATTTTCATTTTTCTTCCTCATTATCTAAAAGTAACATTTTTTTCGAATCGATCTTATTTCCAGATGACTTATCAGATAACAAACTCAATATATTTTCTAACTTGTTTTTTTTATTATCTTTTTCTAAAGATAAAACTTCATTATAAACTGGCTTAAACCATTCAAGAATCTGATATTTATCTCTCCCTTCAATTTCTTCAAAACAATTATTTCTTGCTGCATAGCGAATAATTTTACTTAGTCAGTCCTGAAAAACCCATTCCAAGCTCCCAACCAAACCCACTAAATATAATTTTTATTGATACTGTTGATTTCAACACCAAACAAGACTAGAATCTCTATTCTCAATAACCGTATCTTCATACTTGCTAATGATATTAGATATTTCCTAAAAAAACTGCATAAAAGTAGATTCTCATCCACTTTTTAAGATTAAATGCACTTACAGCTAACAGTAAATTTATCTCATCACCTTTAAAGCCTCTAAGAAAG
>CAMZLS010000077.1 GCA_947311765.1 uncultured Helicobacteraceae bacterium | reverse complement strand
CATAAAATCCATCAAAATTTTGAACAGGCACTCTGTAAGGCAAATGGTTTTGAAAGTGGCGTGGTTCTAGGTAGCGGGTTTAATGCAAATATCGCGCTGATAGAAGCCTTAGTGCGTAAAAAAGATACCCTTTTTATAGATGAAAAATACCACGCCTCAGGACAACTAGCAACGCAAAATGTCAGCGGTGAGGTGATTTTTTTCTCTCATAACGATACAAAAGAGCTCAGAGAAAAACTTCTTACATGTAAGAGTCAAAGAAAGATTGTAGCCGTAGAGGGTATCTACTCTATGGATGGCGATTTGATGAAGAGGGAGATATTTGCTCTTACAGAGGAGTTTGATGCGCTTCTTATAGTCGATGAGGCGCATAGCAGTGGCGTTGTAGGTGAAAAACTGATGGGAGTTTACGAGTATTTTGACATTGCTATAAAACCAAATCATATAAAGATGGGCACACTCGGCAAGGCCTATGGCAGTTTTGGAGGCTATATTCTCGCCTCAGAACATATCATAGAGTATCTGCTTAACCGTGCCAAACCCATCATCTACGCGACTGCACCAAGTCTTTTTGATACTCTCTTAGCACATAAGGCGTTAGAGCATATCTTAGCAAATCATAAAGCCTTACATGTAAGGATACAAGAGCGCCAAAAAATGGTGCAAGATATCTTAGGCTTAGAGTGCGATGGCTTGATAGTGCCCATCACTATCGGGGATAATAAAAAGGTAAAAGAGATTCAAAAAGAGCTTTTAGAAGAGGGTATTTTAGTCGGTGCTATCCGTCAGCCAACTGTTAAGAGGGCTATTATCCGTCTTATTGCGAGATTGGGCGTGGATGAGAAGATTTTTGAGAGAGTTTTAAGGCGATTAAAGATCAAGGTTCCCTTAAATAATAGTACAATATAATAGTACATAAAAAAGGAATATAATGCTAACTATTGCTTCAAGAGATATTGTTAAAACACCTTCTTATATTACCTCGCCCAAAGAGATTACCTTTGTGGAGGATGCTAAAAAGCATATCATAAAGAGTGTTGTCTTCCCTTATGAACTCTATGAGCAACTCAGAGAGAAGATAGAAGATAGAAGATGAACTCTATATTATTCAAAACAAAAAGGCACTCTCAAAAGAGGCTTATGAAGAGTTTTTAGAGATAGAAGAGGTGAGTGAGGATCTTTGTAGATGAGAAGAGGGGAGATTTATTTAGCCAATTTTGCTAAAAAGTACAATAGCGAATTTGGCAAAATCAGACCTGCACTTATCATTCAAAACGATATAGCAAATAGAAATATCGATAAGGTGACATTCAAGGGTGTCACAGTGATGTCTCTTACTACAAGCATTAGTGGTGGGGATGTAAGAGTATATATCAAGAGTCGTGATAAACTTCAAAAAAGCTCCGAAATCTGCATCAATGAGGTATGTACTTTGGATATTTCAAGATTTCAGCTAGAAGATGTTTTGACAAAATTAACACAAGCAGAACTCCAAGAGCTTGATGATAAAACTCTACGACATTTTGGCTTGTAAGATGGAGACTATACGCATTAATTCACTTCGTATCACTCTTGATAATATAAAACTTCTTGATATCGCTTTTGAGATAGAACACTCTTTAGCTCTAGTGGGTCAAAGTGGAAGTGGAAAGTCACTCACTCTTAAAGCCTTGCTTGATATGTTGCCTGAGAGTATGGATTTAAGCCTTGATATTGAAGCCCCTTTTGCCTTGACGCGTGGTGAAAATGTAGCATTTGTACCCCAAAACCCTTTTACAGCACTCTCTCTATTGACTAAAATTAAAAATCAATTCTTTATTGACGATAGTGACTTAGATATTCTTTTTGATAGGGTTCATTTGAGTAGAGAGTTATTAGAGAGATTTCCGCCAGAACTTTCAGGTGGGCAGCTGCAACGCGTTGTTATTGCGATGGCTTTAAGCTCTCGTCCTAAGCTGCTTCTACTAGATGAGCCAACAACTGCACTAGACCCTAAGACACGAGTGGTAATTATAAATCTACTCAAATCTCTTCAGAGTGAGCTTGGGTTTAAGATGCTTTTTGTGACACATGATATTTATAGTGCTTCACAACTGTGCGAGAGTATCTGTGTCATAAAAAAAGGTGAAGTTCAAGAGAGTGGTGCGATGCAAGATGTTCTTGAAAATCCATCTAATAACTACACAAAACGGCTTATTGAAGCGAGTTTTTCACAAAGGAAATTTAGAGCATGATTCGTCTATTTTGGAGCTTAGTTATTCTTGGCACTCTTGCGATATTTGGGGCTGGTTTTTATTTTTTAAGCTTGTATGGGCATGAGACACAAAAACTCATTAACTATAAACCCAATCAAACAACACGCATCTACGATCGTAACGGAGAGTTGATTGCCAATATTTTTAAGAAACAGCACCGATTGTATGCCCCTTTTAGTGAGATACCTCCACGCCTTGTTGAAGCGCTTCTTGCGATAGAAGATACAACATTTTTTGAACACCACGGTGTCAATATAGATGCTATTATGCGTGCAATTATTAAAGATGTTAAGGCACGAAAGCTAGTTGAGGGTGCAAGCACTATCACACAACAACTTGTAAAAAACACGCTTCTAACTCGTGAGAAAAAGATCTCTCGTAAGCTTAAAGAGCTTCTTTTTTCTCTTAAAATTGAGTTCGAACTTACAAAAGAGGAGATACTAGAGCGCTATCTTAATGAGGTCTATCTAGGGCATGGCTATTATGGTGTTAAAACGGCGGCTTTGGGCTATTTTCATAAAGACCTTGATCGTTTAAGTCTCAAAGAGATTGCTATTTTAGTGGGACTCCCTAAGGCGCCAAGTTACTATTCACCAACAAAAAATTATGAAGTGGCTCTAGGGCGTGCTAATCGAGTTCTTTCACGAATGCATACTCTTGGCTGGATTGATGATACAATGTATGCGCACTCTACGGATGAGCGCCCAGAAGTTTTTGATGAAACTCTGACGCAAAATAGGGCTCCTTATGTAGTTGATGAGGTGATTCGCCAGTTAGGAAAAGATTTTGAAGATCTCCGCTATGGTGGTTATGTGATTAAAACAACGATAGATTTAAAACTACAAGATGCAGCGAGAAAAGGGCTAAAATATGCCTATGATTTAGCACTAGAGCGTGCTGGAGATGCTGAAGATTTTAATGCAACAAAACTTAATGGCGCTCTTGTAAGTCTTGAGCCAAAAACAGGAGATATTTTAGCTCTTGTAGGGGGTGTTGATTATAAGCAGAGCTCTTATAACCGTGCGACTCAGGGACTCAGACAGCCAGGGTCTGCCTTTAAGCCTTTTATCTATCAAGTAGCACTAGATTTAGGCTATAGCGGAGCTACTCAGCTGATAGATGTGGCGCGTACTTATGAGTATGAGAAGAATGGCGAAACACAAAAATGGCAGCCTAAAAATTATGAAAAAGATTATAAAGGCCTTATCAGTTTACGAGAAGCCTTAGTCCATTCACGCAATCTCGCGACTATAAATCTTGTGACAGATATAGGTCTTAGAACAATGCTTCAAGAGCTGAAACGATACGGTATCAAAGATTTACCGCATAATCTCTCACTCTCTCTTGGTTCTATCTCTCTATCGCCTCTCTCTTTGGCAAAATATTATACCTCCTTTGCCAATAAGGGTGTGCAAGTAGAACCAAAACTAATCAGCTCTATCTCTAGCCCTTATGGTCATACTGTAAGTTTTGAGAGTAAAGAGAAAAATATAACAAGCCCGCAGCAAGCATTTTTAATGACAACGATTTTGCGTGATGTTGTGACTCGCGGTACAGGAAGACGCGCCAATGTGCGAGGTATTGAGATTGCAGGAAAAACAGGAACAACAAACAAGTCTATGGATGCTTGGTTTGCAGGATACTCACCTACTGTGGAGACTATCATCTGGTTTGGAAATGATGATAACACGCCAATGAGAAAACGTGAAACTGGTGGACGTGTTGCAGGGCCTTCGTTTGCTTATTATTGCAAGCAGTTGCTAGCACTCTATCCACAAACAAAGCGCCACTTTGATCAACCTGATGGCATAATGTCGACGACTATTAAAGGCAAAAAAGAGTATTTTTCAGATATCTCAAAAGCACCACTTATGAAGCAAGAGTATGAAGAGAGTGGTGGATTAATTTTTTAGGAGAAAAGATGAGAAAAGTTTTTATTGCAATGCTTATAAGCACAACACTTTTTGGTGCTCCGTTTAAGCAAGGAAGTAAAAATGTTGGGTTTAATATCGGTGCAGGAAGTAGTTTTGGTGTAAATTATACAATCTTAGGAATTAATGCGAGTTATTTTGTAGTTGATAATCTTCAAGCAGGATTAGAATACCGTGGTTGGCTTGGAGATGGTCCTGCTATTAATGAAATCAGTATTCCTGTGACATATATCGCCCCTTTGCATGAAAAATTTCGTCCTTATGTTGGTGGATTTTTCCGTAAAACATTTTTAGATAGTTCTCAAGGTAATGATTACAGCGTTTATGGCGTGCGTGCTGGTGTGAGTATGATAACTAGTGGCAACTCGTACGCCTCTTTTGGTTGGGTACAAGAGTATTATGATAACTCAGTGGGTGATAGCTCAAATGGCTATCCAGAAGTTGCAGTAGGGCTTAGTTTTTAAGAGTCTTACATGTAAGCATTAGGCTTACATGTAGGGAATTAAAAAGCGCGATTTAAAGCGCTAAAAAGTGCTTTAATAGAAGCAATAGAGATGTCCGTATCGCGTCCTACCCCATAGAAAATTTCATGCTCATCGGTCTCAATAGCAATATAGGCTACCGCCTTAGCTGATGAGCGCTCCCCGCAAGAGTGTTCACTATAAGAGTTTATAGTGAAAGTGTGCGGATAGTCTTTGAGCAGAGATTTACGACAGGCATCAATAGGGCCATTGCCTTGACCTTCAGCTCTTATCTCTTTGCCATCAAAACTATATGTTAGCGTTGTATTGACTGTATTGTCTTTGCTTGTAGCGGAGTTAATCGCTAAATCAAGAAAACTAATATGCTCTTCTTGCTCAAAATAGGTCTCTTCAAAGATTTTTAAAATCTCATCAGCCTCAAGCTCACGACCCTCTTTATCTGTGACAGCTTGCACAATTCGCCCAATTTCAGGCTGCATCTTTTTAGGAATGAGATAGCCATATTTATCTTCTAATATATAAGCTATACCACCCTTGCCAGATTGAGAATTTATGCGAATGATACTCTCGTACGAACGCCCTACATCATTAGGGTCAATTGGCAGATAAGGTACTTCCCAAAAATTATCTTCTTTAGTTTTTTGGTATGCAAATCCTTTGTTTATCGCATCTTGGTGTGAACCTGAAAAGGCGGTATAAACCAACTCCCCTACATAAGGATGACGCGCATGCGTGTCGATAGCAGTACAGCGCTCGACCACATCTAAAACATGATTGATATCACTAAAGTCTAGTTGAGGATCAATCCCTTGAGTGTAAAGATTAAGTGCCAATGTAATGATATCAACATTTCCAGTGCGCTCACCATTACTCAATAGTGTTCCCTCAACTCTATCTGCCCCTGCCAATAAGGCAAGCTCTGTGGCTGCAACAGAAGTTCCACGGTCATTGTGCGTATGGGTGGAGACTAAAACATGTTCGCGATTATCTAAGTGTGCACACATCCACTCTATCTGATCGGCATATACATTTGGTGTTGCCATCTCAACCGTTGCTGGCAAATTGATAACAACTTTTCGCTGCGCTGATATACCCCAACACGCAGTGACAGCGTTACAAATCTCCGCTGCAAATTCTAACTCCGTGCCCGTAAAACTCTCAGGCGAATACTCTAGTGAGATATCACCCTTATGGTTTTTCTCATACTTTCTAACAAGCTCCACGCCTTCTAAGGCTAAATTAATAATCTCTTGCTTCTCTTTTTTAAAGACTATCTTCCTCTGTGCTATGGAAGTGGAGTTATAAAGATGCACGATAGCATTTTTGACACCCTCTAAAGCTTCAAAACTTCTCGCTATCAAATGCTCTCTTGCTTGAACTAAAACTTGAACCGTCACATCATCAGGAATTAAATCTCTCTCGACTAAGGTGCGTAAAAAATCAAATTCTACCTTAGAAGCAGAAGGAAATCCCACCTCTATAACCTTAAATCCAAGTTGTAGCAAGAGATTAAAAAGTTCAAGTTTTTGTTCCAAATTCATAGGTGTGACCAAGGCTTGATTGCCATCACGAAGGTCAACACTGCACCAGATAGGTGCTTTTGTGATTGTATTATTTGGCCATGCTCTATGTGGCAAATCTATCTGTGGGTAAGGGCGGTATTTGCCCATGCTCATGTTTCTCATGAGGTATCCTTTTGTATAAAACTTAAACAGCCACTCTTGCTACGGACGAACTGTTGGCGTAATTATAGCAAATTGAGATGTGAGATTAGTCTTTACATGTAAGTATTATGAAAATATAAGCTTTTTATGAGTTATTTAATTTTCTTATAGAAATTTTAAGACTAAACAATGAATTTCGTTTTAGTTGTCATAGCTTCTAAAACTTTTTCTATAAATATTTCAAAACTAGCTAGCTCAACAGTATTTTCACGCTGTTTCTCTCCCCACATCGGTTCTGGAAAGTAACTATCATTTTTAAATCGTGCCATAATATGCCAATGTGCATGCGGTAATATATTTCCAAATGAAGCGATATTGATTTTTTCTGGCTTATAATACTCTAGCATAATTTTTTCGATATTATCTAAAGCACTCCATATTGCATGTTTTTCTTCTTGAGTGCATTGAGAGAACTCTTTACGTTTGATGGTAGTAAAGATTTTGAGCCAAGGGATTTCACTTTCGTGAATTTCTATAAAGATAAGAGAGTTTGAGTAGATTTTCACCTACTACTCACCCATAAAAGGAAGAAGTGCGCTACCCCAAGTCAGACCACCACCAAAGGCATCTAGTAGTAGCATATCGCCTTTTTTGAGTTTACCAGATTCGTAAATATCATTAATAGCCATAGGAATAGAAGCCCCCGAAGTATTTCCATATTTTCCCACAGTTAGTACTACTTGGTCTTCGCGCATTTTAAGCGCATCACCTACGGCTTTGATAATACGATAATTAGCTTGGTGTGGCACAAAGTGTACGATATCATCAGAGTGCATGTTGTTTTTTTCTAAAATCTCTTTGACATCATTAGTTAAGGTACGAACAGCAACTTTGAAAGTTTCATTCCCTTTCATTTGCATACAGACTTTATCACTTTCAAGCGAATCATGAGCCGAGCCAGATCCACCATTTGGTGTCATAAGCAGATCGGCGTAATTACCATCAGATCCAGTATTAACATCAATAATAGCTTCTTCTTTCTTGTCAGTAGCACTGATAATCGCGGCACCTGCACCATCACCGAAAAGGATGCAAGTACCTCTATCAGTATAATCTGTAATAGCACTTAACTTTTCTGAACCGACTATAAGAATATTTTTCTTCATACCTGACTCTATAAAAGCCTTAGCAATGCCGACAATATAGACAAAGCCTGTGCATGCTGCAGAGATATCAAAAGCTGTGATCTGTCCTAAGCCTAATTTTGTAGCAATGATAGTTGCAGTAGAGGGCATATTAAAGTAATCAGGCGATATAGTTGCACAGATAATCATATCAATATCTGCTTTGTCAAGTCCAGAGCGTTCAATGGAAACTTGTGCGGCATTGACTCCCATATCGCTCGTTCTCTCTTCTTTAGCAGCAATGCGTCGCTCTTTGATACCTGTGCGTTTCGTAATCCACTCATCTGATGTATCCACCATATATGCAAGATCATCATTTGTTAGAATTTTTTCAGGTATATAAGCTCCAATAGAGCGAAATGCTGCATATGCCATTACTGTTCCTTGCGTTCTTTTAAATGCTTTTCAATATGCTCATTTACACCTGTATCGATATAATTTATTGCTTGAAAAATTGCATTTTTTATTGCTTTTGAGTTACTTTTTCCATGCCCAACGATAGCACACCCCTTAATGCCTATAAGAGGGGCACCACCAAATTCAGCATAATCAGTCTCTTTTTTGAGAAGTTTAAAAACTTTTCTCATCAAAAGAGCACCTGTGATAGCTACAGGTGAACGACGAATATAATCTTTTAAAAAGTAACTAATGGTAGAGGCTACCCCCTCAGAGGATTTCAAGACAAGATTGCCAATAAAACCATCACAGACAATAACATCAACGCTTCCGTCAAATATATTGTTCCCCTCTACATTTCCGATAAAACCATCAAAATTACCGAGCTTTTTAAATGTCTCTTTGGTAACTTCATTTCCCTTAGACTCTTCTTCACCATTAGCAAGAAGACCAGTGCGAGGTTCGCTTATGCCTAAAACATCTTTTGCATAGTAGTGACCCATAACGGCAAATTCAACTAAGTTTTCAGGTTTACAGTCAGTATTTGCACCAACATCAAGAAGAACTGTTCTTTGACTATCACGAGCAGGCATAAGAGTGACTAAAGCAGGGCGACTCACATATTTTAATCTACCGATTCGTAGTGTTGCTAAGCTCATAGTAGCACCACTATGTCCAGCTGAAACCACACCATCTGCTTCGCCATTACGCACTAATTCGACAGCTTTATAGATAGAACTTTCACGACGCTTTAATGCATCAGTTGCTGCGTCATTCATGTTGATAACATCATTGGCTTCAATAATAGTAATTTTGCTTAGGAATTTCTTTGGAATAAGAGGAAGAATAGCTGCTCTTCTACCTACAAGTATAGGTTCAAATTCTTTTTCTTTCAGGGCTAATATAGTCCCTTTGACAATAGGTTCGGGACCGAAGTCACCGCCCATCGCATCGATAGCAATTTTTGCCATCGATTATTTATACTCACCTGTAGTTGGGTTAATGTGATGTGGAAGTCTGTATGTTCCATCTTCATCTTTAACCGGACGAGCCAACGTAATTTTGTAGTGTGTTCTGCGTTTTGCAGAGCGTGTGTGTGACACGCGTCTCTTAGGTACTGCCATGTTTTTATTTCCTTTCTTTGTTTGTTAATTAGTTATCTTGACATTCAGGGCAACAGTGATAGTCGCTTCTAAATGATTCAAGTTCTGATGATAAAATTTCATTGATGTCAATCATCCCAGTGAGGGATTCCACAACATCATAATCCTCATCATGACCGTTAAAAATACCATCAGAGAGTAGAATTTTTAACTCTTCATCTAGTATTGTATCGAAATTTTCTGCGCATAGGTCACAAGGAACACTCAAAGCGCCTTTTATCTCCCCATCGAGCATAATAAGACCACATTGATAATGCTCTAGCGTACCCTTAAAAGTAACATTTTCACTAAAGACTTCAAAGTCTTGTGGCGTGTTACCTATTTTCCTAAAAGGAAGTTTCATAAATGTTTATCTATGAAATTTCACGTTCAGAAAAGAAAAATGCTATCTCGATAGCAGCATTTTCTACTGAATCACTTCCGTGAACTGCATTTGCATCAATGCTCTCAGCGAAATCAGCACGGATAGTGCCAGCTTCTGCTTCAGCAGGGTTAGTAGCACCCATTAATGCACGGTTTTTAGCCATAGCGTCGTCACCTTCAAGAACTGAAACAACAACAGGACCACTAATCATAAACTCAACAAGGTCGTTGAAGAAAGGGCGCTCTTTATGAATAGCATAAAAAGCCTCCGCGTCTCCACGAGAAAGTTGAAGTTTTTTTGTTGCAGCGATTTTCAGCCCGTTGCTCTCAAAGCGATCAAAAATTTTACCAATAACACCTTTTGCTACAGCGTCTGGTTTAATGATTGAGAAAGTACGTTCCATGACATCTCCTAATGTAAATTATAAAAATAGAGTGGCATTATATCGAAAATATGATTAGTTTAAGTTAAGTTTGAAGTTTTTTTAAAAATTTATATGTGAGAAAGTTCTAAAGTGAGTATCAAAGTACCAAAAAATGGTACTTTAAAACTATTCTACTACAGGCTCTTTTGCAGAACGCTGCTCTTGTGTTACATCTTCACGATGCTCTGGAGAGTCTCCAATAGCATCCCAAGTGATACATCCTTCAGTAGGACATGCTGTAGCACATGCTGGCTCATCATGATGACCTACACACTCAACACATTTATCACCATAAACATAATAGATCTCTTCACCTGTTGGGTTATCATCTTCATCTACGATTGCTTCAACTGGACACTCATCAATACAAGCACCACAATTTATACATGTATCATTAATTATAACAGCCATGTAATCTCCTCTTAATTTTAATTCGGGAAAATGATAGCGTAGTATTTTTAAAGAGAAATAAAAATTTAATGATTTCGCATGTAATTTAGAAAGAGTGTTACTTAAATGTTTTTTTTATGATAATGAGTCTCAGTAATTCTATTTAAAAGGAAATTTATGGTTCTATAGAAGAGTAAAATACTCTTCTATAGTGATAAATATTGTTTAATAGCATCAACTTTATCAGTTTTTTCCCAAGAAAACTCAGGAAGCTCACGACCAAAATGGCCATAAGATGCAGTTTTTCTGTAAATTGGGCGGAGCAGATCAAGAGAATCTATAATTCCTTTTGGTGTTAAATCAAAAAGCTCTTTCACGCAGGCCTCTATCTTGTCTTCACTAACAACACCAGTTCCATGCGTGTTTACCATAATAGAGACAGGCTTTACAACACCGATAGCATACGCTACTTGAATAGTAGCGCGCTCACACGCACCTGAAGCAACAAGATTTTTAGCAACATAGCGTGTCGCATACGCAGCAGAACGATCCACCTTAGTCGGATCTTTTCCACTAAAAGCGCCACCACCATGAGGACAAGCTCCTCCATAAGTATCTACGATGATTTTACGTCCAGTAAGTCCCGCGTCACCTTGTGGGCCACCCACTACAAATGAACCTGTAGGATTGATATGGTAAACAATATCATCACTAAGCAACTCTTTTGGAATAACTTTTTTAATGACCTCTTCTATTACATCTTCGCGAATTTGCTCTTGAGAAATATTATCATGATGTTGTGTCGAGATAACTACCGTCTCTATCGAAACAGGTTTATCATCAATATACTTCACGCTTACCTGCGCTTTTCCATCAGGACGCAAGTAGGGAACAATTCCCTCTTTTCGCACTTCTGCAAGACGCTCGGTAAGACGGTGTGATATGTGAATAGGCAGAGGCATAAGCTCAGGTGTCTCTTTACAAGCATATCCAAACATTAAACCTTGATCTCCTGCTCCAATATCACCACTATCTTGATCTACGCCTTGACGTATCTCAGCAGATTGTTCTCCAACACCATTAAGCACAGCGGCAGAGCGGTGATCAAACCCAAAGGTAGCATCGGTATAACCGATCTCCTTTACTACTTGACGCACAATGTCTTGCATAGGCGAATATGCCGTTGTTTTAATCTCTCCTGCAACAACACAAAAACCATTAGATACCAAAGTTTCACACGCTACGCGTGCATTGGGATCTTTAGCAATAATGTCATCCAGAATAGCATCGCTAATCTGATCAGCCATCTTGTCAGGATGCCCTTCTGTTACAGACTCAGAAGTAAAAATATACTCTTTTGTCATCGATTTCCTTTATTGTAAAATAAAGTAATAGGCCAGATATAATTACAAAACCAACAACATTTAAAAGGTTTAGATTCAAGGCAAATTTTTGTTAGCGATGCCGAGCATCGTTGACGAAAGTTTAACGCAGAAGATGAGCCTTTTAAATGTTGCCCTACGGGTGAGAAGATAAGCTACAATTTACTTCGTTGAAAATCCTTGAAGCTACTAGTAGCTCCTGCGGACTTTCGCCTTGTATCTTATAGCTTCTCTTCCCATTGGATTTGTAATTATATTTGGTCTATTACTTACCATCATTGCAAGGAGCATAGCGACGCAGCAATCTAAAAACTCACCAAACTCTTCTGCTCTTTACATGTAAGGCAATATCGTGTAGGTATCATCTTTACAATAGCATCTTTTTCAAGCAGTTCTACACTCTCGTCAATCATAATCCAACCATTACACTTTGCTAGCGGTGAAACCATGCCTGGAGCAAATTTATCAACAGGTGTAAAAAACTCACCATCATGCAAACCAGGTATCAAGCTTCTTCTACCTGCTTTGACTTTATAAGTCTCTTTTATTCTTACATGTAAGGCCTTGAGGTAGCGTTCTTTATTCCCACTAAGAGCGAGGATAATACTCTGCGCAAAGAGTTCAAAGTTCATGCTTGCCGCAAGAGGATTGCCTGGAAGGTTAAGTGTAAAACTCTCATTAATGCGTCCAAATGTTGTTGGTTTACCAGGCTTGATGGCAACCTTATCAAAGTATATCTCTGCTCCAAAGGCATTAAATGCTTCTTTTGTAAAATCAGCATCGCCAACACTGACACCACCAGAGGTGATGATAAGATCCGCGTCGCGAGATGCCAAGATATGCTCCTCCAAACTTTTAAGCGTATCAACTGCGGTGCCAACAAAGCGGACATCGCAGCCAAGTTCTAGGGCACGCGCGTAAAAAGTGGGGCTATTTGTGTTATAAAGTTGATGTGCTTGGAGTTGTTCATGATACATTTTGAGCTCACTCCCCGAAGCAAAGATAGCCACACGAGGTTTTTGATGAACATGGATATGTGAGATACCCTGTGAAGCAAGTAGGGTTATCTGATGTGCATGCAGTCTCGTGCCCGCTTCTAGAAGAAGATCTCCACTTTTGATATCTTCACCCATGCGTCTGATATGTTGTGCTTCTTTGATCTCTTCTGGAAGTGTTACTCCTTTTTCACACTCTGTGGTGTTCTCCTTGGGGACTATCGCTTCACACCCTTTAGGAATTTTAGCACCTGTCATGATTTTAATGCAGTGAGCAGAAGAGATTTTGAACTCTTCATGATCGCCTGCAAAGATGGTGTGATCCACTAAGACGCTTTTTCCAGCATCCTTGCATACAACAGCGTAGCCATCCATGGCAGAGTTATCAAAGGGAGGTAGGTTGTGAGTAGCAACAAGATCGTTACTGAGAACTCTTCCTAAGGCGCACTCAAGAGCGATACATTCACTTGCCTTAGCACTCACATGTTGATAAATAAGTTCTAATCCCTCTTCTACATTCACAAGCATAACAGACTCCCAATTTAGATGGGTAATTATAGGCAATCTTTGGTAGAATTGCGCTTATGAATGAAATGTACAGTATGAGTGTAGATATCCACTATTTTGGTGTGATGATGATGGTAATGATGATTATAGCTAACGGCTTACATGTAAAGATAGTTCCAGATATTAAAAGTTATAGAAGAAAAGTGCGTTTTGTGATGCCTATAATCTATGCCATATTATCCTTAGTGCTTTTTACGGGGACGATTATGATGGCATCAAAACATTTAGACTTTACGATAGAAAATATTGTGATGGTTCTCTTTGGATTGTTGGTAATCATCTTGGAGATAAAACGCCATAAACAACTCCCTTTTATAAACCCTGCAAAGCCAGAACTGTTTGAGTCGTACAGAGATAAAGCGATAAAAATCTTGCTCTTTGAATTTGTAGCGACTTTGCTTATCACGGTTTGGATGAGTATGTAATGGTCTTTGCTTTTTATAATGATGCTGGCTTAGAGACTATTGAACTCAAAGGTGAGTCCTTTAAGCACCTTGTGAAGGTGCGTCGCCACAAAGTTGGAGATAGCCTTGCTTTTCGTCAATATAAAGAGAGAGATATTTTATACATTTATTGTATTGAGAGTCTCGATGGGCGTAGAGCGACTCTTAAACTCCAAGAGAGTAGAAAAGAGAGTATAAAATCTGAAAAAAAACTCCATATAGGCTGGTGTCTT
>CAMZLS010000076.1 GCA_947311765.1 uncultured Helicobacteraceae bacterium | reverse complement strand
ACACTCTATAATCGACTTAAATTTATCACAACCAAACGGGCTAGGATTGCATCAAAATTGTAATCTTTATAGAAACTTCCCAGACTGCAACGCAAGTGATGCAAATGATACAGCAGACTGCAATGAGCTAAATGCAAGTACAGAAGTAATGAACTATATAGATTCAAAGGCATCATTATATAGAGGGTTCAACGGCATCAAACAAACAGGTGGGAACTGTTTCACTCCTGCGATGGTGCCTATAATAATGTATCTACTAAGTGATACAAATCAAACCACTCTAAATACAAGTGAGTAGAGATGAGTTGCATCTATAGAAAACTGCATCTCTCTCCTCGAGGAGAAAATAGATTTATGCTCTTGAGGGAGTTTGTTTACAAAGAGGTGAGAGTGCCTGTTGGATTTGTGACAAATGGTGCAAATATCCCAAGAATCTTTTGGAGTCTTATCCCTCCAAATAAAACAGACAATCTTCCCGCAGTAGTAATACATAACTATCTATGTGAAAAGGAGCAGTATGCAAAAGCAGATCAATATTTTGATGAGATATTAAAAAAAATAGAGGTGAGTACTCTTGAGAGAGTTACTCTAGTTAGTGCCGTAAAGGTATATCACTTTATAAGATATGGAGAAGAATTAATGAGATATATGATTGCGCTTTTAGCGCTAGTGTCTGCTTTTTATCTAGCAGCGTGCTCGAACGAGAGTACAGGGACATCTTATAAGATAGATGGCAATGGAACTATCCCAGCGCTTGATACAAATCAGTACATGATACCAGATAAAAATGTTACCTCTATCGTTGCAGACAACGGTGGCTATGTCGTTACATGTAGTGCTGGATCAACTTGTAATGTGCAAATAGGAGATATCACAACAATAAGTGATACCAATAATAGCGACTCGCATAATGTGGACTCGAATGATATAGATTCACATGATGTGGACTCGGTGACTGTACCGCCTGTAACAGTAATACCCCCTACAGTTATCACACCTGTAGTGACAACACAATAAGGAAAAGTCATGGACGAAGTAATAGAAAACTTTGATACTTACTTCCAGTATCTCGCAGCAGTTATCGCAATAGCTTCAATCATAGTGAAGCTTACACCGACACAGACAGACAACGTTGTACTTGAAAAAGTCATCAAAATAGCAGAGATGCTTGGCTTAAATGCAAAGCCTGTCAACAGTGATACGCTTCATAAATAAAATCTTGGATGGGATCTCTTATCTCATCCGTGAATACAAGAGAAAAAAGGTTAATGATGCAAAAGAGCAGTCTCGTAAAAATCTTAGTGATGGTGATGACAATGCTGAACTTGAGCGCCTGCGCAAACAAGGTTTATAGCTTCACAGATAGTGACGACGCACTTGCTATTAGTGATAGAAACGTCACTATGTCTAAAGCTTTATACTTAAAGATTACAGATTCGCTTAGCGAATGTTTGGAGAATAATAGATGAAAGTTGCTCTCGTAGTCGGACACTCAAGAGAGAGTGTTGGTGCTTGCTCTAAGCGTTTTAATATTTGCGAGCATCAATACAATACAGAGTTTGTTTCTGATCTCTCAAAAATATTAGATGTCAAATATGTTGTAATACATAGGCAATCATTGATGACACTTCCTAATACAATCAATAAAGAAAAGCCAGATTTTATAATCTCATTTCACTGCAATGCGTTTGATACGCATGCAAGTGGATGCGAGATGCTCTACTATCACAAGTCGGGTATCGGGAAAAAATGTGCTGCTATTTTGCAAAGAAAAGTTTTGTTGGCGCTCTCTAACAAAAACAGAGATATCAAAGCGAAAACATCTGAAGATCGAGGCGGTTTTTTACTTCGATACACAGAAGCACCATGTATTATTGCTGAGCCATTTTTTATAGACAATGATATGGACTTTGCTAATGCGCAGGTGTGCAGAGATGCGCTTTTGTTCGCAGTCAAAGAGGCTATAGAAGAGATAGCAAACTATATAGAAAAGGAGAAACAATGCAAGAGATAACAATCACATAGAGATGGCTGGGTCGCAGTAGCACCTGGTTCGATAAGAATGCACAGTCTGCAAGTTGAAACAAGAATATACAATGGACAAGAAGCTTGCTATGTAAAAGCAACAACAGATGTTCCAGTGGTCATATCAACCGAAGAGGTGATAAGAGAAGAACATCTGATCGGCATTGCTGGAACGGTAGGTTTTGGTGTTGGTGCAATACCAGAGATGCTTCTTCCTGAGGGATTTGTAAAGCAGACTGGTCACAATGACAAAACATCAAGTAATTACGGTAATGTAGTTGATCCTAGTGGCTCTGTGATGGTATGGATTCCACGGTTTTATTTCAAATGGAACATTGATAATACACTGGAGATTTCGGCGTATCCTCTTGAGGGTTATGTTCTACACCGTGCTTTTATAGATGGAGGCTTAACAAAACATGGATTTTTTATAGACAAGTATCAATGCTCCAATGTGAATGGTGTTTTTGTTTCACAAAAAAATTTAGATCCGTGTTCAACACATATAGATCACAATCCTATTGGCGACCTTTCTGTAGCCCCATCTAACACCTATGGAGGCTTGTATAAAGCTGTCTCAGGAAGAGGTTCTGGATATAATCTCACAGCGCTGTATCAATATAATGCCCTTGCATTGCTCTCGTATGCACAAGGACAAGCAACAAGCTCAATTGCAGAGTGTGCTTTTGTGGATGTCTTGCCACATTTTCCAAAGGGATGCAATAATAACGCGCTTCAAGATGCAAATGATAGTGATGTACAATACTCATCAAGCGGTCATGATAACTGTGCTTTAACTGGTTCAGGTGTTCCTTTTGCGAAAACAACGCACAACGGCCAAGAGTGTGGTGTAGCAGATATCAATGGAAACATGTGGGAAGTTGCTTCTGGATTTACTAAGATGAATGATACAGATGCTATTTTTAAAACATTAAAACAAAGTGTCTCTCTCTCAGATATTATAGATGATGATACCACGCAAGGCTCTGGCGGAGCATACGATATAGATTTGTATGATGATTTGGATCTGAGTGGAATCATAGATGATTCAGCTACAAGTAAATACGGAAATGCATCAGAGACTACATTTGAAATGAGTAGTGATATAAGCTCTGAAGCATACAAAAGAACATGTAACGGTATTCCAGTAGCACTTGGTAAAAGTACAGGTGGTTCTACAAAGTTTGGAAATGACTATCTATATGAAAAATGGCGTAATCAATTAGCTTGCATCGTCGGCGGAAATTGGAACAATTATTCGAATGCGGGTGCTTTCGCGCTGAATTTGAATAATGCTCGAACTTCTCTTTTGCTTGTAGAAAAGGTGGTGGCACCCATAAAGCAAGCCAATACACTCAAGCAGAAATGCGTAAATATAGTGGTGAGCTATACTCTCTTAAATTAGATATTCGAAAATTTTTCTATAGGATTGACAGAAAAATTCTTAAAGGCATGTTTGAGAAGAAAATAAAGGATAAACAATTTGTTGAGATTATGATGCTTTTCACGCAGATGGATACACCAATAGGTATTCCGATAGGAAATCTTTTAAGCCAATTATACGCACTTATATATCTCAATCCTTTAGATCACTTCATTAAGAGAGAACTTAAGGTAAAGTCTTATGTGCGCTATGTAGATGATTTTGTGATCATAGGCATTATTCTAGTGGAGGCTAAGGATATGCAGAAAAAGCTTGTCAATTTTATAGACGTAAATCTAAACCTTGAGCTTTCTCATTGGACTATCCAAAAGATAAAAAAAGGTATTAATTTTGTTGGATATCGCACTTGGAGAAGTAAGAAAATAATTAGAAAATACAGCATAAAGAAGTTTATAAAAGCTGTTAAAAAGAGAGACATTGATGTGATGGTTTCTCTCATAGGTCATGCAAAACACTCCGCTTCATTAGCATACTTCAGACATGTAGTACTGCAATATGAAGCTTTTAATTTATTACCAAAAGGAACACAACAATGCTTAAATACTATACATATCAACGAATTGTAAAAGATGGCGAAGTTATAGACTTCAACTCAGGTGATCAAGAGGCTGAAATTTTTAGCTTTGGAGCTTCAGATACTTTTTTAGTTGCAATAAAAGGTGTACCACCTAAGCAAAATAGCGAGTTGTTTTACGAGGAGCTGAGCTTTGATCAATTTTCTGCTCAAGTAAACGATAGTGATCAAAAAAAACGCAACAAAGACAGAGCAAGACAAAGAATTGAAAAAGAGATTGGAGATGATAAAGACTTACTAGCTGATATCTCTAAGAGACTTGCGCTCGTAGAGAGACTTCTCATGCGCCTTACTGGGGAATTATTGCAAACTCTACCTGAAGATTCATATGTTAAATCAGCTTATAAACCTGTAGTAGAGCAATATCTTAGTGGTGTAGACTCAGGCACAGTTTAAGACCGCGTAGATTATGAAAACACCGATCAAGTTTTTAGCACACTAATACAGAGAGCTATTAAAATTGGACAGATTGTTGATGAGGAATATTTGAGTAAAAAGGTGCAAAATAGCACCACCTAAATTAAAAAACTTTAAAGTGATAGAATATTAAAAAATATTACTGTCATTTTAGAGCCAAAAAACTTTCTTTTTAAAATCGTTTGTACAACATAGGGGGCTTTTTGAGGGTATCACTTCACTCACAGTACATAAAATCGTATAAAAAGAAAATAGATAGTAGTAAATTTGAAAATTTCTAATAATGAAAGTTGTTTTGTACTTTTATTTGTACTTAGTTGAATTCTTAAAGCTTGAAAGTACCTAAAATAGGGCTTTGTGTATGGTGCGGACGAAAGGACTTGAACCTTCACACCTTGCGGCACCAGATCCTAAGTCTGGCGTGTCTACCAATTTCACCACGTCCGCGTGGAATAAGTTTTTAGTGTCACTTCTGACATCGACATTTATAAAAGGTGGTACGCCCTAAAGGATTCGAACCTTTGACCTACGCCTTAGAAGGGCGTTGCTCTATCCAGCTGAGCTAAGAGCGCACATGTTAGTGGTGCGCCCGACAGGATTCGAACCTGTAGCCGTCGGTGCCGAAAACCGATACTCTATCCAGTTGAGCCACGGGCGCTACCGTAAAAATTGTTTGATTATCAGGTTATTTTAAAATTCATGGGGTGAGATACGGGATTCGAACCCGCGACCCCCGGCACCACAAACCAGTGCTCTAACCAGCTGAGCTAATCTCACCATGCTTTTAAATTTTTTTGATAATAATAAAGTGGTCGGGGCGAAAGGACTCGAACCTTCGACCCCCTGGTCCCAAACCAGGTACTCTAACCATACTGAGCTACGCCCCGACCTAATCAGCTAAAAAAGATTAGATATCAATTTTAGTGAGGCGAAATTATAGTGAAAAAAAAATATTTGTCAATACAGTAAGCTTTAAATTTTAAAATGTATAATTAGTCCTAATAAAAATGCAGGATTTATCTATGAAAATAGCCCATTTTAGTCGAATTGGATTTATTTTAGCAGCAGCTGGATCTGCTGTAGGCTTGGGTAATATTTGGAAGTTTCCATATATTGCAGGTGAGTATGGGGGTGGTGCTTTTGTGCTTGTTTATCTTGTTACAGTTTTGAGCATTGGTTTTTCTATTATGATTGCGGAAATGCTTATCGGCTATCTTGGACGCATGGACGCTGCAAAAAGTTTTGAGAAACTTGCGCCATCTAACAAAAGTAGATGGCGGCTTGCTGGAATGATGGGAATATGGGCTGGTCTGCTTATTATGACCTTCTATTCGGTAGTTATTGGCTGGATTTTGCATTATATAGTAGTAGCATTTTCGGCACTTCCATCATCTGTTGCCGAGGCAGAAAGTGCATTTAACACTCTCCTTCATGATAGTATAATAACGCAGATATTTTATCATACACTTTCGTTTATACTGATAAGCGCCATTTTAGTCCGTGGAATAAAAGCAGGCATTGAAAAGCTCAATCTAATTTTAATGCCTATGCTTTTTATCATCGTTGGCGGGATGTTTCTTTATGCGCTCACGCTTGATGGTTTTTCTCAAGCTTGGGATTTTATGTTCTCGCCTGATTGGAGTAAGCTGAACTCTGAAGCCTTTGTTATTGCGGTGGGGCATGCCTTCTTTACACTTTCTTTGGGAATGGGAGCGATTTTAACCTACTCAGCTTCACTTCCAAAAGAGGTAAATCTTGTCAAAAGTTCCCTCTATGTAGTTGCGCTTGATACCATCATAGCGCTTCTTGCAGGACTTATGCTCTTTACATTTTTATATCAATACGGAGCAGAGCCATCCAAAGGTCCAGGCTTAGTTTTTATCTCTTTGCCAGCAGTTTTTTATGAGATGGGTACTTTGGGAAATGCTTTTGCTATCTTATTCTTTTTTGCGCTCGCTTTTGCTGGACTGACTTCTGCTGTTTCATTGACAGAACCTATGGTGCAGTATTTGATTGATAAATTTGATATGACACGTTTTAAAGCAGTTGTTGTAGCAGGAGGGTTTTTCTATCTCGTTGGAATCATTGCCCTGCTTTCAAATACTACAGCTTATGGAGATATGCTTCACTTTGGTTCAAAAAATTTCTTTGATTGGGTTGATTATATTACCGCGGCATTTATGCTTCCTTTTGGTGGCTTACTGATGGCAATTTTCATTGGCTATAAGATTCCTAAAAAGCAAGTTTTTGCAGCCGTTGGTAAAAGTTTGGGTCGTGCCTTTTCTGTTTGGTACTTTATCTTGCGTTATATCGCACCTGTTGCTTTGATTATTGTAATGCTTAATCTTTTAGGAGTGATTACGTTTTGATAGATACAGTAAAAACTCTGCTTTTAAAGCACAATATTAACCCAACATCGAGTATAGAGTATGATGTTAATGGAAGCTTACATGTAATGACACTGCAAGAGATTACAGAGCAGTTTTCCCAAGCATCACCCGAGTCACGAGAAATTTTTATACAAGCACTTGAAAAAGCGTTACAAGAGGGAAAGATAGGAGCTCAAAATTATTTTGAGAAGATGGGAGAGCTTCTTTTACGAAGTGCTCTCTCAAAAAGTTAAAACTGTATCATTCCATCAATAGGTGATGAGGCAGTTGCATAGGGGCGTTTTGGGATACGACCAGCTAGATAACTCATACGACCCGCTTGAACAGCATGTTTCATCGCCTGAGCCATAATCATAGGATCTTTCGCTTGAGCGATGGCAGTATTGGTTAAAACACCCTCTGCACCTAACTCCATAGCGTAAGCCGCGTCACTCGCACACCCAATTCCAGCATCAACAATCACAGGCACACTTACCGCTTCACGAATAAAGACAATATTGTAAGGATTTTGAATCCCTAAGCCCGAACCGATAGGTGCAGCAAGAGGCATGATGGCGTGAGCACCAGCATCTTCAAGGCGACGCGCCATGATAGGATCATCAGAGGTATAAGCCATAATAGTAAAGCCATCTTTGGCTAAAACTTCACAGGCTTTTATCGTCTCTAGTACATCAGGATAAAGCGTTTTTTTCGTATCGCCAATAACTTCAAGTTTAATCAAATCAATCCCCGTCGCTTCACGAGTCAAACGAAAAGTTGTAATAGCTTCCTCTGCAGTCACGCATCCAGCAGAGTTTGGTAAAAACTTTACATTAGTTCCTGCAAAAGTATCACGAAGATTCTCTTTGTCAGGATCGGTGATATTAAGACGGCGCACCGCTACTGTGATAAGCTCAGATCCACTCGCGAGTGTTGCCTCTTTTGTGGTTTGAAAATCTTTATATTTCCCGCTACCGACGATAAGACGGCTTCCAAGTTCATATTTGCCAATTTTTAAAATGTTATCCATAGGAGTTGCTCCATTATTTAAGTACGAATTTATAGCATAGCCAGACTGTAAAGAGTCTTTATTTTAAGAGTTCGATTATAGTTTCAGGCAAAAGTGTATGTTCTAGCTCTTTTATCTTGCATGTAAAGCTCTCTAAGGTCTCATCTTCTGATTTTTCAAAAGAGCCTTGTGCTATCACAGCGCCTCCATCAAGTTCAGGGCTTACCCAGTGAATAGAGATACCGCCTTCTCTCTCATCACTTTCAAAGCTACGCTCTATCGCTTTGGCTCCTTTAAATTTTGGAAGCAGGGAAGGATGAAGATTTATAGCCTTTACATGTAAGGTAAAGAGAGGAGTTAAGATTCGCATAAATCCTGCTAAAACAACCAAATCAGCATCATAAGCCTTGATATGCTCAACAAGCACCGTATCAAAAGCTTCACGACTCTCAAAATGGGTATGGTCTATGATTGTAACGGGGATATTGAAGCTCTTAGCCTTTACAATGCCTCCCGCTTTGGGACGATTGGTGATGGCAGCGATGACTTCGCAATGTTTGAGATGGAGTTGTTCGATAAGGTTTTGAAGGTTGGAGCCTTCGCCGCTAAAGAGAATAATAATTTTTTTCATAAGGTTTTTAAACTTTCAATAAGGTCATTTGGCGTCATTGCATAGGAGTTACATGTAAGGTTTTGTGCGGCTTGGGTGTGGGCAAGCGAGCCATTTATCGCTGCGTCTAGGGGAGCATATCCTTGGGCTAAAAGTGCGCCTATAACTCCTGCAAGAACATCGCCACTTCCTCCCTTTGAAAGGATGTTGCTTCCATGAGGATTGATAAAAAACTGCTTATCTTCAGCGATAATAACGTTTGCTCCTTTTAAAAGCAAGGTGATATGAGGATACTTGTTACAAAAACGCTCAACATACTCAAAACGATTCTCTTGTAAAGATTCGATACAAATGTCACCTAAACCACAACTCTTATAGAGTGTTACAAACTCTTTGGGATGCGGTGTTACGATGGTATTGGGTCGTTTTAAGAGTGATAAAAGCATAGGGTGCGAAAAGATATCCGCATCAAGAATTAGAGGCAGAGAATTATCTAAAAAAAGATGCAACTCCTCTTGTGAAAACTCTTGACCAAGACCCATGCCCAAAGCGATGGCAGTAGAATTTTTAGGAAGAAGATGTGACTGCATAAGCTCATAAGGAAGAGTGACATTTTCATTGGAAACTAAAGTAACAAGTCCTACTCCAAAACGCAAAGCCGAAGAGCCTGCAATAACTGCCGCACCCTCTTTTTCTCCACAGATAACGCATAGGTGTCCATAGCTTCCTTTATGGGAGTTTTGAGCACTACGATAGGGGAGGTTTAAATCATCATTATCAAGAAGTTGCCAAGGAGATTCTGTTTCATAAAGAGCACGCGAAATTCCTAAGTCAAGGACATGAATTTTACCGACAATCTCTTTTGCTGTATCGCTATACATTCCACGCTTGAGTGCACCCATGCTAAGGGTAACATCGGCCATAAAACTTGCGTCTTCTAATCTCCCATCAAGATGCAAGCCTGAGGGTATATCACAGGCAATTTTGAGAGCATCAATGCTATTCATCTTTTGCAGTAGGTAGTGCGCTTTCTTATCAAAAGAGCCAGAAAAACCACTTCCAAAAAGAGCATCAACAAGAATATCGCAAGGCTCTAGCGTTTCAATCACGCTTACATGTAAGGATTGCGCACGGCGATACTGTAGCTGTGCTATAGCTGATTTGACTCCAAAAGGAAGTAGTATTGCAATATCATATTGACCTGTTAAAAGCCGTGCCAAAGCGATACCATCAGCCCCATTATTGCCAGCACCACAGACGATAATGATTTTATGAGTATCATCATAATGAGTGCGAATATAATCTGCCATACCATCAGCAGCATGTTCCATCAAAATATCTTCACTCAGTTGGAATTGTTCGTAACAACGCTTATCAAGCGAGGCCACTTCTTTGTATAAATTTTGCATAGACAAATTATAGCCTAAATATTTTCATTAAAAGGCACATTCGGCTATAATCATCCTTATGAAACATAATTATAGTAATATCACCAAAGAAACTTTGGAAATTGAGGCTCATACACTCTTGAATGCCTCAACTCTTATCGGAGCAGAAATTGCCACCGCTGTTGAAACAATCCTTACATGTAAGGGAAAATTAATTGTCACTGGTGTTGGAAAATCAGGGCTTATTGGGGCGAAGATGGCTGCTACATTTGCCTCGACAGGAACACCTAGCTTTTTCTTACACCCTACAGAAGCCTTGCATGGGGACTTAGGGATGATAGGCGCGGGAGATGTTGTTTTAGCTATTAGTTATAGTGGCGAGAGTGAAGAGTTAAGCAAGATACTGCCACATATTAAACGCTTTGATATTGCACTTATTGGGATGACGCGTGATAGTGGCTCGACTCTGGGACAATTTAGTGACATTATAATCCCCTTACATGTAGAGCGCGAAGCGTGTCCTTTGGATATTGCACCAACAAGCTCGACAACGCTTACTTTGGCTCTTGGTGATGCTTTGGCAGTTTGCTTGATGAAGGCGAGAGATTTTGCAAAAGAGGATTTTGCTTCGTATCACCCTGGGGGGAGCTTGGGGCGACAGCTTTTTGTAAAAGTCAAGGATTTGATGAGGACAAAAAATCTTCCTATCGTCTCGAGTAAGACGAGTCTTAAAGAAGCTATAGTGACTATTAGCGAAGGGCGCTTGGGTACGGTTTTGATTGTTGATGATGAACAAAAACTTGTCGCTTTAGTGAGTGATGGTGATATTCGTCGGGCTTTGATGCAAAAAGATTTTTCACTAGAGCACACCGTGATGACTTATGCGACGCATCACCCTAAAACGCTTAATGACGCTACAATTTTAGCTAGTGATGCGCTTGTAATGATAGAAGAGCATAAAATTCAGCTCTTAATTGTGACGGATAAAAATAAAAAAATTCAAGGCATACTTCATCTACACGACCTTGTGGAAGCAGGTATTAAATGATGCGATTAAATAAATTTGTAGCGCACTACTCAACATATTCACGTCGTGAAGCCGATAAGGTTATTCAAGATGGTTATGTTAAAGTAGATGGCGAGATAGAGACAAATCCAGCCACACAGGTCAATGAAGAGCGTGTAGATGTCTGGGTAAGTGGTAAGCGCGTAGCTCGAAATGAGAAATATACAGTCATTGTTTACAATAAACCAAAAGGTGAACTTGTTACCAAAAGTGACCCTAAGGGTCGCCGTATCATCTACGATACACTTGATAAAAAGTTTAAACATTTTATCCCTGTGGGGCGTTTGGATTATGCAACTGAGGGCTTACTTATCATGACAGATGCTTCTCGCATCGCAACGGCTTTAATGACTTCGGGTTTAGAGCGGATTTATAAGGTAAAGATCAAAGGTGCAGTAACAGAGAGTATGGAAGCTGCTATGCAAAACGGTCTCAAACTCGATGATGCAACCGCAGGCGGGCATAGTGAAAGTGAAGTTGTGGGTATGAATTTCGCTCCTTTTTATGCCTATCAGATTCAAAAAAATAAGCACGATTATTCTATTTTAAAGATCGCTTTAGGTGAGGGGCACAACCGTGAAATTCGACGATTTTTCGCCCATTTTGATGCGGAAGTTGCCGATCTGAAACGCTTGAGCTTTGGTGGTATTGAGCTCAATAACCTGCCAACAGGCAAAACGCGTTATTTAGATCGCAGTGAGTATAATAAGTTACGTTCATTTTTAAAAGAAGAGGGGATTAAATGAAAACAATGAAGTTTCCAACGAGTCATAAGACGCAGTTGATGGATATTAGTAAAGAGATTAGTGAGTTTGTTATAGAGAGTGGCGTAAAAGATGGTCTTTGTGTAGTTTTTACACCACACACAACGACAAGTATTTTTCTGTTTGAAAATCAAGACCCAGCACTACGACGCGATCTTTTAAATGCACTCTCTCTTATCGCTTCAAGCGATAAAGAGTATCACCATACAGGTGACAATGCTGCCGCGCATCTTAAAAGTTCTCGAATGGGCGCATCAGTTACCATTCCCGTAGCCAATGGTCGCCCAGTGCTTGGTGAATGGCAAGGACTTTTTTTTGGCGAGTTTGATGGTCCGCGTCAAGAGCGTGAGGTGATGATTAAAGTGATTGAGGGCTAGCTTTTGGCAGATTTCACCTATCTTCTGCGTCCTAAAACCTTTGATGCGATGGTGGGTCAAGAACACTTAAGTGCTCCCGATGCTCCGCTTCGTATTTTATGTGAAAAAGCAGAGTTAGGACACAGTTTTTTTTATGGACCTCCTGGCTCTGGCAAGACAACAATCGCACGAATTATCGCTGATGTTATGCAACTGCCTTTTTATGAGTTTAATGCTACTTCGCTGAAGATTGAACAACTTCGTAAGATTTTTGAGCAGTATAAAAATACCTTGCAGCGTCCTCTTATCTTTATAGATGAGGTTCACCGCTTAGCAAAAAATCAGCAAGAAGTTCTGCTCCCTGTTATGGAAAATAACAGTGTGTTAGCGATAGGTGCTTCGACTGAAAATCCCTACTTCTCTCTGACAGCTGCAATGCGTTCACGCTCACTTCTTTTTGAGCTTAAATCGATAAGTGTGCAAGATTTAAAACAGTTATTAGCGCTTACATGTAAGGAGTTTTCTTTAGATGTTGATGATGATGCAAAAGAGTATCTTATTTATGGAAGTGGTGGTGATGCGAGAGCGATGTTAAAGCTTTTGGAGTTCGCCTCTTCAATATCCTCACATATAAATTTAAAGACACTAAAACAACTGCGTCCAACTGCCTTAAATGATGGTAGCTCAGAAGCAACAGTGCATTACGATTTGGCAAGTGCAATGATAAAAAGTGTGCGAGGCAGTGATGCTGATGCTGCACTCTATTATCTAGCACGGCTTATCGAAGGCGGTGAGCCTCCAGAGTTTATCGCAAGACGCTTAGTGATTTTAGCAAGTGAAGATATAGGCAATGCCAATCCCCAAGCCCTAACTTTAGCGACTTCATGTATGACTGCTGTAAGCAAGATAGGCTACCCAGAAGCTCGAATTATACTTTCGCAAACCATCATCTATCTCAGTGGCTCACCAAAATCAAACAGTGCTTATATGGCGATAAATGAAGCCCAAAATGCCATTAAAAATGGCGAGATTTTAGAGATACCCAAAACAATACAGCAGTGGAATAAAAACTATAAATACCCACATGATTATGGTGGCTGGGTGGAGCAAAAATATTTAGATAAGCCACTGAAGTTTGTGCATTTAAAAGATATAGGGTATGAGGGTAAGATGAAAAAGTGGCTTGAAGCTTTAGGTGAGAAAAAAGTATAAGATTACCACATTACAAGCTCCTCGCAATGACTATTGTTTTGCCATTGCGAACGAATGTGAAGCAATCTAATATAATTATTTAGAAATAGCTATGTTCTTAATATCACAACAAGTCTAACGCAAAGCTTCATAGTTAACAATAAGAGTCATTGGTGAGCGTGGTGTTAATTGTGCGATATTCACATCACTAAAATGTCTTCTTGCATTTGATACAAATGAAACATCTGCACCTATAATCTCTGAATGTATCGCCTTAATAGATTTGTCATGTGGCCAATAAAGTCTAAAATGATAGTTTTTTACAGCTACATTGTTTAAATTTTTAGTAACTACTCAGCCCCATTTTAACGAATCTTCCCAAAAAACCAAACCAAACCCCTATAAACACACGGTAAATCAAAACTAAGAGCTCCTTAAACTAAATACATCTAAAACACCCCAAGCCATCAATTTTCTTGATTGTGTTTTGTTTGTAATATTATTGATACTTTGAAGATTTATAGCATAGTTTCGTAGAGTGGTTTTGATATAAGGGATTTGATCAGTTCTTGTTCTATCGAAGTCTTCTTGATAAGCTACATCCTTAACATAATGAAGTGAATTTTCAATTCTCCAATGACTTCTGATGATGTGTAAATAAGTTTTTGCATTTTCTGTGAGATTTGAGATATACCATCTTGTTTCAGTTGTGACTTTGCCAAACTTCACAATAGTTGCAGTCACTTTAGCGAATCGTTTGACCATATTCCACTCTTTATCTATTTGATATAAATCGTCATATATCTCTATCTGTCTAAGTTCATATCTACTATGAGTATTATGGTCGTATGTTGAATAATTATCAATAGGGTTAGATTGTGAGCTATTGAATTCTAACCACTTTTGCAAATCTTTTTGGTTACCTTTAACCTGAGCCATAAAGCTATGCTACTTCTTGATAATCTTCTTTAGAGTTTTTTTGGGTATGTAGTGCATCTACGGTAATTACACAGTTTTTAAGCTCTAAAGAGTCTAAAAGTTCTAATAGTGCAGGTATCTCATTACTCTTATCATCTACTTGAGTTTGAGCAAGAGTTAGTTTCTCCTCTGTAAGAAAAAGGGAAACGATATGTCTTGCTTTTTCATTTCTTATTTTATTATTTGAGCCTCTCATTGTTTTTCCATCAGAAGCTACAACCCTTATGCTAGTACTGTTAGTATTGGCAGTTGAGTGCGCCCAGTTCTCAAACATTTTATCTAATGCATCTTTGTCAATATTTAGAAATACATTTCGTATTGTATTATCTGCTGGTGCTATAAAAGCATGTCCTAAAAACTTCTGTAACTCTCTCTTTTTAGACTTTATCCAAAATTCCATATCCATATAACCATTCGCTCCACTTAATATTGCCAAGAGAGACATAAACATAATCTCCCCAACATTAAATTTGAGTTGTTTACATTTTCGATAGTCTGGTAACTCTCTAAATTTCTCTAATAATTGTGTCATTTT
>CAMZLS010000075.1 GCA_947311765.1 uncultured Helicobacteraceae bacterium | reverse complement strand
ATGTATGATATCAATGTGGATGGCACAGTTGATATCAAAGATATTGTAGAACTGAGTGCGAGGTTAAATACCCATATAGCCTATTTTGATTTTTATACTACTTCTGGTCAAAAACTCAATATTGCGACACGAAGTGTAAATGAGAGCAAAATTTTTGCATATAGTGGAGATGAAACCGAAGTGATGGTTGTCGCCAAAGATGAAAATATGGCAAGTGCTTTTGAAGATACCTTGAGTGATTTGGATGGTGTCTGGTATAAAAGTAGTGGCTGGGTACATCAAGAGACGACAGAACTTAGAGTAAGCAGAGGAAGCATGATTAATAGTGCCATAGATGAAGCCTTAAATGTCACCCCAGCACCGTATCTTATAGGGTGGCATTTTAGTGTGGATTATGTGGAGACAGGGTATTTCGCCGAGTTAAACGAAGATGGACTAGAGGGGATGGAATTTTATCTCAACAAGGCAAAAGATAAAATAGCACACTACTTTAGAAAAGCCGATATGGATAAGCCAGAAAAAACGCATCTCTCCAAGACGCACTATTTCTACTCCATTGGCTCAAACAATGCAAAGCAAAATGAAGTCACAGGAAAAAGAGTCAGCCTTAAAGAGAGCTATACCAAAGATGGAAAAACTATCTATATCCGCCAATACGCGGCTGCCTTTTCTATCTTATACGAGTCACTCGCAGATAAAACCCTCACAGGCAAAATCACAAAAGAGCCAGCACTCAATGGAAAAATCAGACTCAAAAGAGTGGGTCCAGATAAAGAGGGTGATTTTGAAGGCACAATAAAAGAGAACACAGTAGAGGTGAAAAAACTTCCCTTTGGCGAGTTTACTTCTGAGATAGAAGACGCATGTAGTTGCGCATTTAGCGGTGATAAATTTGTTTTTGATGCGGGAGCAACATTTTCTCTCTCTTTAGATTCAAGCAAGGTCAATGTTGCACTCACAATACTTGATACAGCACAAAATCCACTCAAAAACAAAAATGTCTCACTCAAAGCAAAAGCGTGTCTTAATCAAGCATCAATGGGAGCAAATGAGTTTTATGAAGAACCAGAAGAGCAGACAAGCGATAGTGGGGGAAAAGTAAACTTTAGTGATGTCAATATTGGTGATTATGAAGTGTATATGGATGGAAAAAAAGTGAAAGATATCCATTTTTGTGCCAGCTACAATGACACCATAAACATAAATTCTCTCTGGAAATTTCATGTGGCGTATAGCAGTTTTCTTGGCGCAGGTTCTATGAGTGTCAGAAACTTTAAACTTGATGTTAATAATGAAAAAAAGGAGTATGGTGCCATCTATCTAGCGCAAGTGTTTAATAGGGATGATGAGGGTGTCAGTATCTCTTTTGGCGGTAAATTTTCATATGATGATGGATCGATGCCATTAACGATAAGCATTATCAACAACACAACAGTTGCCTCTTACAGTGCCTTGATGCCTATTGATGGAATGGAGTGGCAGATGAGTTCTACATATAGCGCATGGCTTATAGGAGCAAATGGAACTCAATGTAGTGGCGATCTTCCAAGTGGCAGTCTTGTTTTTCTTAAAGAAGGAAAAAGTGTTGACTGGAAATTTAGTAGAGATGGTATTACATGTAATTTCTCTCTTGCGCCTTGTGATGATGCAGCGTGTAGATAGTTTTATGCTTACATGTAAGCAAATCTCTCTTAGCTCATTATCTCAATTAGCGATTGACTTGTCTCCTCAAACTTCGTCTGAAATGTTGCGCCTTGAATCATGAATCTTTCCATGGCTTCTTTTTTCTCTAAGGCTTCATCGAGTTGTGCGTCAGCTCCTTTGGTGTAGGCGCCGATACGAATAAGCATCTCATTTTCTTTAAGAAGTGTATAAAGTTTACGAAATTTTCGTGCAGCTTCAAAATGCTCAGAAGAGATAATATCATTCATAATTCTTGAGGCAGAGTTTAAGATGTGAATGGGAGGATAGATGCCAAAATCAGTGAGTTCACGAGAGAGGACGATATGTCCATCGAGGATAGAGCGTGATTGATCGGCAATAGGGTCACTCAAATCATCACCCTCTACTAAAATAGTAAAAAAGGCAGTAATAGAACCCTTGCCTTGCTCTTTCCCGGCACGCTCCATAAGTTGAGGCAGAAGGGTGAGTGCTGATGGTGGATAGCCTTTTGAAGTGGGAGGCTCCCCTAAGGCAAGACCGATTTCGCGTTGTGCCATAGCAAACCTTGTAACAGAGTCCATAATAAAAAGGACATCTTCGCCTTGGCTTTTGAAATATTCCGCAACACTCATAGCCGAAAAAGCGCCATATTTTCGCATAAGAGGAGAATCATCACTCGTTGCTACGATAATAACAGTGTTTTCAAGATTGCCAGCAAGATTTTTTTCTATAAATTCAGGTACTTCACGACCACGCTCACCGATAAGGGCAACTACTTTGATAGGTGCCTCAGATCCTCGAACAATCATTCCCATAAGGGTTGATTTTCCTACGCCACTTCCTGCAAAAATACCAAGCTTTTGACCTTTTCCACAGCTAAGTAAGCCATCAATAGTCTTTACTCCAACGCTAAATTTTTCATCTATCATCCCGCGTTTCATGGCAGCGATAGGAGCTTTCATGATAGGCTCATTCTCATGGGTATGGATAGTGCCTTTTTCATCTATGGGATTCATAAAGGGATCAACAACACGCCCTAAAAGAGCTTTTCCTACGGGGATATTCATGCCATTTTTATTGATATAGACCTTATCTTTAACACGAAATCCCTCGATAAAGCCAAAGGGGGAGATGAAAAATTGTCTTGCATCAATTTCTGTTACCATCCCAAGCGTAGATTGTCCATCAACTTCAGAGACAATAGTCACAGTATCACCAATACTTACATGTAAGCCTTTTGCAATAATCATTGTTGAGCTTATTTTTGTGATTTCACCAAAGCTGAGTGAATAATTTTGTGCTGATATGCGTTGCCTAAGTGATTTAAGAGACATTAAATGTAAGGCTAGTAGCGAGTGCCAGCAGGTGCATTAATGAGATTAAAAAACTCTAAACGTGTTTTTTCATCACGCTTAAATAGACCACGCAAAGCACTTGAGGTGGTAGTAGAATTTATCTTCTCAACACCACGCATCTCCATGCACATATGACGTGCTTGGATGACTACAGCGACACCCTTAGGCTGAATCGTTTTCATAATAGCATCTGCAATTTGCTCTGTGAGTTGTTCTTGAATCTGCATACGGCGTGAAAAAATATCCACAACTCTAGGAATTTTGGATAAACCAACAACTTTGCCATCAGGGATGTACGCCACATGCGCCCTTCCGATAATAGGTAAAAGATGATGCTCGCAAGTAGAGTAGAGTTCAATATCTTTAATCAAAACCATCTCATCATTGCTAGAGGTGAAAAGTGCGGACTCCAAAACGGCTTCAGGGTCTTTATCGTAACCACCAAACATAAACTTGTAGGCTTTAAAAACACGCTCTGGAGTTTTTATCAAGCCCTCTCTAGTGACATCTTCACCAACACTTTGCATCATCGTTTTGACAGCATTTTCAAATTTTTCTTGTTCTAAATCTTTCAATTATCATTCCTTACATGTAAAACAATAACACTATTATACTTATTAATCAGCATATTATTAACTATATTTCGATATTATTGCGCAAATTATTATGCCTTACATGTAAAGAAAGGCAGTACGAATCAAAGGGACTAAATGGATATCAAAGCCAATAAAATCGATAACGCAAATGCGGAAATTGCAGCGACAATTTCTCAAGATGAGATCAGTGCAAACGTTGATAAGATAGCTAAAGAGTTAGCTAAAACAACTAAGATAGCCGGTTTTCGTAAAGGTAAAGTACCTACGAGCGCTGTAAAAAAACAGTATGGCGATAAGCTTATTCAAGATGCTGAATCAGAAGCACTTCGTAATCTTTTGGCAGATGCTTTAAAAGAGATGGATATTGATAGTGCATCACTTATTGGTGAGCCTCAAATTACAAAATTTGATAAAGGCGAAGATAAAATTGATGTAGAAGTGAAAATTGCTATGCGTCCTGATGTAAATACTGAGGGTTATGCAGATATGGTTGTTGAATTTGACAAGCCCGCTGTTAGCGATGAGGATATCGAAGCGCGTATTAAAGAACTTGCTGAGTCTCAGGCAGAATATATTACAGTTGAAGAAGATCGCGCTCTTGTTGCGGGCGATACTGCGAAACTTGATTTTGAAGGTTTTGTTGATGGTGAAGCTTTTGAAGGTGGAAAAGCAGAAGGTTTTTCATTAGTCTTAGGAAGCGGTCAGTTTATTCCAGGTTTTGAAGATCAGGTTATTGGTATGAAAAAAGATGAGGAAAAAACTATTGCTGTAACATTCCCACAAGATTACAATAGTGAAAAACTTGCAGGAAAACCAGCAGAGTTTAAAGTAAAAATTCAAGAGATTCAGACAAAGGCTGAGGTCGTTATTGATGATGAACTTGCGAAAAAAATGATTCCTGGTGATGAGAATGCTGATGTAGAGATGCTTCGCTCTCAAGTTAAAGAGCAACTGGAAAATGAAGCCTTAACAAAACTTTACAATGATGAAATGAAGCCAAAACTACTTGAAAAATTTGTAGAAAAATTTGATTTTGCATTACCAAGCTTTGTTGTAGAGCAAGAGATGGATATGGCGCTCAATAAGCACGCGCAAAGCATGGAAGAAGCAGAGCTTAATGCTCTTAAAGATGACGCAGAAAAAGTAAAAGAACTTCGTGAAACTTTCCGTGATGATGCTACTCGTAGTGTAAGAGCGACATTTATTATTGATGCTTTAGCACAAGAAGAGGGCATAGCTGTTACAGAACAAGAAGTCATGCAGACTATCTATATGGAAGCGATGCAAATGGGTCAAGATCCAGAAGCTGCTTTTAAGCACTATAAAGAGTCAGGATATTTACCAGCAATTCAAATGGCAATAATAGAAGACAAGGTTCTTGTTAAATTGCTTAACGATAAAATCAAAGAAGCGTAATGAGTTATATACCTTATGTCGTTGAGAAAACAGGGCGTGGCGAACGCTCGTATGATATCTACTCACGCCTTCTCAAGGATAGAATTATCATGCTTAGTGGCGAAGTAAATGACGCAGTAGCCTCGTCTATCATCGCACAGATGCTCTTTTTAGAAGCAGAAGATCCTGAAAAGGATATCTACTTCTATATCAACTCTCCTGGTGGTGTTGTTACTGCTGGTATGGCAATGTATGATACAATGAATTATATTCGTCCTGATATTGTGACTATCTGCATCGGTCAAGCGGCTTCTATGGGTGCATTTTTGCTTAGTTCTGGTGAGAAAGGGAAGCGTTATGCTCTACCTCATTCACGCATTATGATTCACCAACCCCTCGGTGGTGCGCAGGGTCAAGCAACAGATATCGAGATTCAAGCAAATGAAATTTTGCGTATGAAAAGAGAGCTAAATCAGATTTTGGCTAAAAATACTGGGCAAACTTTTAAAAAGATAGAAAAAGATACTGACCGTGATAACTTTATGAGTGCAGCTGAGTGTGTGGAATACGGCATGATTGACGAAATTTTAACAAAAAAAGAGGAAGCTAAATAAACCTATGAGTAGTAGCAAAAAAGATCTTTTTAGGGCATCAAAAAAAGGCGCTATTAGCGTTAGTAGTCTTGGTGAAGCCACTAGTGATCTTGAGATTTACTCTAAAGAGGTTTTGACGGCTCTCATTTGCGATAACCTGCCTCCCACTCCCAATAACTTTAACATATATTTTGATCGTCTTATGGAATCAAAAAGTGAGAGTTTCAAAAAGCAGGTTAATGGTATTTTAGAACTTGAAGATGATAACGGCGATGAACAAAGCATGGAGCTTGAAAAAAGTTTAAAAGAGGGCTTTTTATCCGTTAAAAATATTCTTCAGGTGGGCGCTAATCTTTATAAAAATATGGCGTTAATGAGTAAAATTTTAGAAAAACATAAAAAAGAACTGCAAAACTCACCAGAAGCACAAAGCGTCTTGCGTGTTGTGACTAATCTTGATAATGATGTGACAAAGCTCAACGGTATTTTGAAAAAACAGACTACTCATATGAAAACACTCTATGAGGAAACTGCCGCTATTGTAAAAAATGTTGAAAATGAAACTATTTTTGATAATCAATATGGCTTATATAATCGTCGTTATTTTATGAGTAAGCTCGAACAAGAAGCACATTTGATGGTTGAGTTTAAGCATAAAAGCTCACTAATTGCGCTTAAGCTCTCTAAGGAGATAGATTCTCAAATCAATAGTGAAAAAGCACTGCATTTGATGACTCGAACAATTGCGCGTCTTTTGCTTAAAACATCACGACGCAGTGATGTTATTGCACATTATGGCAAGGGTGTTTTTGTAATGATGCTTAAACATACCAATATTGACAATGCAAAAAATGCAGCCGAGCGTCTTTATGATCTCGTCTCTTCAAGTAACTTTTTCTTAGCAGAACAAGAGATTAATCTTAAAGTTGCTATCGGTGTGAGTGAAATTTCTAATAAAATGAACGAGGATGAGATAATAATTTGTACTATAGAAGCTATGGAAAGTTGTAATAACAATGAAGCGTCTCATTATGAAGTGTGCGAGCGATAATAAATGAAGTTACCTATTGTTGTATATCCAGATAAACGCCTCAAGGAGATCTCTAAAGAGGTTGCTGTTTTCGACACTGCCTTACATACATTTTTAGATGATATGTATGAGAGTATGATGAGTTCTAATGGTATAGGTTTAGCAGCTATTCAAGTTGCAAATCCTATTCGTGTCTTGATTGTCAGTCTTCCTGACGAAGAAGGCAATCAATCAAAAGAGAGTCTTCTTGAAGTGATTAATCCTCGTATTGTAAGTTCTAAAGGGTCTATATTCTATCAAGAGGGTTGTCTCTCTGTTCCTGGTTTTTATGAAGATATTGAGCGTTTTGAAAGTATTGAACTTGAATATCAAGATCGTTATGGTGAAGTGCATATGTTAGAGGCAGAGGAGCTTTTAAGCATTGCTTTGCAACATGAGATAGAGCATCTTCAAGGTAAGCTTTTCATAGAGAAACTCTCTTATTCGCGTCGTAAAAAATTTGAAAAAGAGTATAAAAAAAAGTTAAAAGAAAATAAAAAATAATTAGCAAGAAAAATCTTACTAATTGCCGCGAGAACCTGGTTTTATAGCTATAGAACCATTTACGCATAGTGGACATGCCTCAGGTGCATACATCTCAAAAGTAAAATCTGCTAAAGCAAAAAATGGCATATCTTTTGGAAGTTTACAGTTCTCTTTTTGTGGTGTATCACTTCCTTGTCGTTTGCAAAAACCACGATTAGCAAGGGCTGCAAAAGCAACAATTTCACCGCCAAGTGACTCAACAACACTCGCAGCCTCTAAGGCAGACCCAGCAGTAGTGATAATATCTTCACATATTAAAACTTTCTCACCTTGACTGACTTCAAAGCCACGACGAATGCTCATAACACCCTCAACACGCTCCGCAAAGATATAACGCACATCCAGAGCTTCAGCAAGTGCATATCCAGCGATAAGACCACCAAGAGCAGGTGCGCAAACTGTATCAATTTTAATACCACTTGCTTGAATCTGCTCCGCTAGTGCTTTGGCTAAAAGCTTTGCGGTACGAGGATTTTCAAGCACCTTTGCTGATTGAAGGTAAAATTGTGAATGATTTCCAGAGCTGAGTTTAAAATGCCCTTCTAAAAGAGCATTAGCGTCCATATATATTTTTTTAACATCCATCATTAAACCGTTAAAATGTCTTGCTCTTTGGCTTTTAATATGGACTCAACAGAAGCGATGTTTGTATCAGTGATCTTCTGAATTTTATCTTGAGCAGTTTTAGATTCATCTGTTGTAATTTCTTTATCTTTTTCAAGTTTTTTTATAGCGTCATTAGATTTTTTTCTATCATTACGGATAGAGATTTTGGCATTTTCACCCATTTTTAGCATTTTCTTTACTGTATCTTGACGTTGTTCAACAGTCATCGGAGGAAAAAATAGTTTGATTTGCTCACCGTCATTGTTTGGATTTACGCCAATATTTGCACGTGAAATTGCACTTTCAACATCACTTAAAAGATGTTTTTCCCAAGGAGAGACAGTAATAGTTGTTGCATCTGTTGCTAAAACTGTTGCTACTTGAGCAAGTGGTGTTGGCGTTCCGTAATATTCGACCATAACATTATCTAAGATACTGACAAGAACTTTCCCTGTTCGTAGTGATTTAAAATCACTTCTCATATGTTCTATTGATTTTTCCATTTTTTGCTGACATTCGTCATAAATTTCTTCTAACATGTTGCTCCCTTATTGTTTGACTAAGATTATACTGCTTTGATAGTTCCCACTCTTCAAAAACAGCCTATTGCGTGAAAACTTTAATTTTCGCTTGAGGGTGATATTTACATCACCTTGAGTAACTTTAGTGTCTTTCCATCCATAACCAGAGATATAATATTCCACACGGTTAATTGATGGGGTAATTTTAGCGTGAATTCTTTTAAGATTCCCATCTTTAGGATAATTTTTTGGCTCAATCCAGATTGCATTGAGTGCTTTTATGGCAAGCTTAGGTTTAAGATATACATCGCCCGTTAAAGCAATGCGGTCTAAATCATAAGGATCACTCAAATGATTTGTTGCTCCACTATTTTGGTTCATAATAAGATCAAAATCAAAACTTTGTATAGCCTTTTTAGTTGCCTCGGTATATTCACCATAAGGATAGGCGTAATACTTTGGTTTAAATCCCATTTTAGCTTCAAAAATATTATAAGCTTTTTGAGTATCCTTGACGATTTCTTCATGACTTAAACTTGTCATATGTGGATGGGAATAACTATGTAGAGCTATCTCTCCATATCTTGAAGCATCTTGAATCTGCCCCCAACTCATAAAATCACCATAAGATTTTTCTGTCGCTTCTATATAAACAAAAAGTGTAAAAGGGTAGCCATATTTTTTAAAAACTGCCAAAGCATTTTCATAAAAACTTTTATAACTATCGTCAATATTGAGAACAACCCAATTATCTGGAATTTTTGCACCACTTTTGAGCGCATGCGAGAGTTTGCTTAGTGGTATAACTTCATAGTTATGTTTTTTAAAGTATTCAAAATGTTTTGTAAGTATCTCTATAGAAGTGTTTGTTGAGGCGTGAGTAGCATCACCAAAACGATGATATACAAAAATATGTGCATCACCCAAGAGACTAAGACACATAAGTGCCGTTAGAAAAAGGGTTCGCATAAGATTAGTGAGAACTGTTGCTCTCAGGAGCAGCTGCTGGTGCAGCAATATCCAAGGTAGGCGGTATTGATGTTGCTACTGGTGCTGCAACATCAGTGTTCTCAACCATGGAGTCAACTACAGATTCGTTTTTACTTAATCCGTAATAATATCCTAAAGCGATAGTGTTGGCTATAAATAAAAAACCAATGAAAAATGTCATTTTTGCTAAAAACCCACTTGGGCCTTTGGCACCAAATACAGATTCATTCGATCCGCTATATGCGCCAAGTCCGATACTTGAGCTTTTTTGAAGCAGTACGGCGATGACTAACATGACTACTAATACAATTTGCACGATAAGCAAGGTGCCTGTCATAATATTCCTTGATAAAAAAGTGCGCAATTATAGCGAAATTCTCCTTTTACATGTAATAAGGTATAATTTCGTAATAATTTTAAGGATTTTTGTATGAAAAAAATTGCAATAATAGTAGCCATTATTTTAATCGGTATTGTGATATTTGTATCCTCCTTGAAAAAAGATGAGAAGTCCGTTGTAAGTAAGCCTCTCGTAAGTGTATCAACATTTGCTCTGTATGATGTAAGTCAAAAACTTTTAGGACAATATGCAGATGTGAGTATGCTAGTGCCTTTCGGGCAAGATATCCATAGCTATGAGATGACACCTCAAGATCGTATTAAAATTGAAAAAAGTAAATTTTTTATTTATAGTGGAGCAGGACTAGAACCTTGGGCACATAATTTTAAATCACACCCCAACACTATAGAAATGAGCCAATTTGTCACACTGCGCCATGCTGAGGATGATCACCATCATCACAAAGAGACATCTATACACGCTTTTGATCCGCATTATTGGCTAGATATTGATAATATGATTCTTATTACAAAAAAACTTCGTGATATTTATACAAAAGCATTTACTCAAGAAGCATCAAAAGAGATTCAAACTAATGCAAATCAATATATTACTATGCTTAAAAAGATAGATACCTTGTATAAAAAACGTCTGCTTACATGTAAACATGATGAGATAATTGTAAGTCATAATGCCTTTGGTTATTTAGCCTCTCGTTATGGCTTTCATGTGAAGGCACTGACGGGATTTTCACCTGATTCGATGCCTAGTGCAAAAGATTTAGCAAATTTAAGTGATATTGTAAAAGAGAAGGGCATTTCAGTCATATTTGGAGAAGCTTATATGTCTGATAGGCTAATGCAGAGTCTCGCACGGGAGACAGGAGTTCGCGTAGATACACTGCAACCTTTGGCAAATATAACAAAGTCTGAAGCTCAAAAATCAGATGATTATAGTTTTTTAATGCTAAATAATCTTAAAAAACTCTCAAGCGCTTTGGAGTGTCGATGATTTTTGAACCCTCGGTTTTTGATGTTAAATCTTTAAGTTATATTATTAATAACCAAGAGATTTTAAAACCACTTTCTCTTATTGTTAGAAAAGGTGAATATTGTGCGATTATTGGTCCTAATGGCGGAGGAAAAACTACCTTAATGCGTCTTTTGTTGGGATTAGAGAAGCCAACATCAGGTGAAATTAAACTTTTTGGAAAAGCCATTAAAGATTTTAGAGAGTGGAGCAAGATAGGGTATGTTCCTCAGCGTGCAGTCCAAATCGACACAAATTTTCCTGCAACTGCTTATGAGGTAGTTCAGATGGGATTGACTGCTAGTCGGAGCGATAAAGAACAAGAGAAAATACAATTAGCTATGAAGAAAATGGATGTTACCCATCTTAAAGATAAGCTTATTGGTGAACTCTCGGGAGGACAACGCCAACGAGTAATGATTGCACGAGCCTTGGCTTCTAGTCCAGAAGTTTTAATTTTAGATGAGCCAAATACTGGCGTTGATATAAAATCTCAACATAGATTTTATGAGCTTTTACGAAAATTAAATCTCCATGAGAAAATGACAATACTTTTTATTACTCATGATGTAGGAGTGATTGCAGATGATATAGGTCGTCTTTTTACGGTAAACCAATCACTGCTTACATGTAATAATCCAAAAGAAGCGATGAGTTGTGAAGCGATGAGTAAGCTTTATGGTATAGAAGCTCATGCAATTCATAATCATCACCATCATCATTGAGAAAGGGTAGCTATGTTTGAAATTTTTCAATACCAGTTTATGGCAAATGCCATTCTCGCAGGTGTTGTTATCGCTATTTTAGCTTCTGTAAGTGGCTCATTTATGGTATTGCGTCGCTACTCTTTGATGACGGAGACCTTAGCACATTCAGCTTTGGTTGGTGTCGCCTTAGGTATTATTAGTGGCTTAAGCCCTTTATGGATGGCTGTAGGAGTTGCTTTGATTAGTGCATGGAGTATTGAGTATTTACGGAGTTTTTATAACCTATACTCAGATGCAGTGTTGGCAATTTTCTTATCAGCTTCTTTGGCATTGGCTGTGATTATTGTCTCCTTAGCAGGCGCTTTTAATAGCTCTTTGTTTTCTTATCTCTTTGGTTCTATCCTCTCTGTGACCACAGATGATGTTTTGCTTATCGTAGGTTTTGGAAGTGTGGCTATGACGCTCTTGGGCTATTATCATAGAGAGCTCTATTTTATAGCTTTTGATGAAGAAGTTGCACAGGTAAGTGGTATCCCTGTTAAAGGGCTTAATTTTATGATGGTGAGTATTGTTGCGGTTATCATTGCACTCTCCATTCAGATTGTAGGAACTCTACTGATTGGTGCTTTGATGGTAATGCCTACGGTTGCGGCTTTACGCTTTCGGCAAGGATTTGGTAAAACTGTTTTGTTGGCAGTTCTCTTTGCGCTCTTGAGTGTATTTGCAGGAATGATACTTTCATTTTATCTCTCACTTCCTAGCGGAGCTACTATCGTTTTATGTATCTTGAGTATTTTTATGATCTCTTTAGCGGTAAATAGACGGTGAAAGTTGCGCAAGAATTTTCAAGATATGCTCCATATTATAATAATTACAATGTCATACAAAATAAAGTAGCTAAAAAATTAGTCTCTGATATGAGAGTAAAGCCAAAAAAAATTTTAGATTTGGGTTGTGGCAGAGGCGCTATTTATAACGAAATCTCTTGGGAACTTGAAAGTTTTCTGGGAGTTGATTTTGCTAAGGGTATGCTAGAGCAACATCCTCAAGCCAAAAATATTACATGTAAGTATGGAGATTTTAATAAAGAAGCATTTTTTGAAGACCTAAAAGATGAAAATTTTGATTATATTATCTCAGCATCTGCTCTGCAATGGTCTGATGACTTGGATTTTGTATTTAAATCACTCGCCTCTTTTGAAGTACCACTTTCTTTGGCAATCTTTACATGTAAGACTTTCGACACACTCTATAAAACGGCGAAACTTAAGCCACTTTTACGCTGTTCGGATTCTATTATTGAAAATGCTAAAGTATATTTTGATGCTAGTTATGAGTTGGTCTCTTATACATTAGAGTTTGAATCTAAAAAAGAGCTCTTTCGTTATATCAAGCGCAGCGGAGTCAGTGGAAATAGAGGAGTATTAGACTATAAGCAAACAAAAGCTTTAATGCAAGAGTACCCACATAAAAGCTTAGAGTTTGAAGTTCTTTTTATGCATTCAATTCCTAAGATGTTCTTTTTCTAGGCTATAAAGCTCATAGCGAAGCGTTTTAAAGATTTCTGATGTTGATGGCTTAACTATCTTGTACATCTCTTCAAGAACGCGTGAAGACTCCTGTGTGCGTTTATAGTTTGCAACTATTATACTTTGTAAATCACTACGATTCATCTCAATGCCAAGAGTTTGACGCAAGACATCATTTATACTATCACGAGAATGAAGAAGCTCTTGAAGATTATCTATGCGACTTTGATGACGAAGTGATTTGAGTTGTGTTGCGATTGTTTTATTGTTTTGTGAGTAGCGCGCTATATCTTCGATAACGCGAATGCCTTCTCTAAGGCGGTTAAGATTTGCATCTATCACCCGATAAAGTTCGGGTGATAGATTCTTAGTCATCATTTCCAAAGATGCCAAAGAGTTGCAAAAGAGCAGTGAAAATATTTAAAAAGTCTAAGTAGAGAGCAATTGCCCCATCAATAGGTGTTTCGTAAGCCCCACGGATGATGTTTTGCGTATCAAAGATAACTAGAATACTAAATAAAACAACAACAGCTCCAGCAATAATTACTTGCAAGAGTGGATTGCCTAAAAATATATTTAGAATAGAAAATCCAATAACAACAAACAATGCAATCATAAGTGGCTTAGAGTAGCCAGTAAAATCTTTTGTAGTTTTAATAGCAAAAAAGCTCATTGATCCAAATATGACAGAAGTCATAGCAAAAGCATTTCCAATAACAGCACCGCCACCGCTCATTCCAAGCGTACGTGCCAAAAGAGGCGCCAAAGTAATTCCTGTCATAAAAACAAATCCAAACATTACTAAAAGATTAATCCCCGGCTTATGTTTTACAAAGTGCAAACCAATTAGCAAGCCAATTTCTAAAATAAAAAGCCAAATAAAATTAGCCTGTATTGTCTCTGCCATTGGAATACCAACATAAGCACCCACAGCGCCAGCCATCATTGAAGCAGCAAAGAGCTTATAAGTCTCTTTTACAAATGAAACTATTTGTGCTTCGGGTTTATTAGCCATCTCAAAACCACGACTTCCTTCGTGAGCATATTCTCTATCATATAATCCCATAATTAATATCCTTGTATTTAATACTTGAATTTACTATCTGTAAATCTGATACATAACTATATGTAATAAGGGATAATAGATTGTAAATCGTAAATTAAAGCAAGATTAAATCCAAAATAAACTTCTATATATATGGTAAGCTTTTTGCGATAATTTGAAGCATTAGATTTCTACTTTTTACATTTTGAAGCACTTTTCCCACAAATTTCAAAATTCCTCCCCAAACCCCTTGACATTCATTTCCTTTTCCCCTATAATTCCCGTCCACAAACAGAGAGACCTTATTTAAAAGGCTTCT